>JAZNVD010000087.1:0-6481 GCA_045592645.1 Candidatus Ornithomonoglobus sp.
ACCTGCCGTTTCAAGGGTACGGGTTGCAGTTGTGCCAACAGACACAACCCTTCCGCCACGTGCCTTTGTTTCATTTATAAGGTCTGCCGTTTCCTGGGGCAGAACAAAAAACTCCGAGTGCATTGTGTGGTCGGCAATATCCTCCGCTTTTACGGGGCGGAATGTACCAAGTCCCACGTGGAGTGTTACATAGCCTATATTAACGCCATTTGCCTTTATTTTATCCAACAGTTCAGGGGTGAAATGAAGCCCTGCCGTGGGTGCAGCTGCCGAGCCGTTATGGCGTGCAAACACTGTCTGATAACGGTCTTTGTCCTCAAGCTTTTTCGTAATATACGGGGGCAGAGGCATTTCACCAAGCTGGTCGAGAATGTTTTCAAATATGCCCTCGTATTCGAACTTAACAAGTCTGTTACCTTCATTTATAACATCTAAAATCTCGGCTTTCAAAAGTCCGTCACCGAAAACAAACCTTGCACCGGGCTTTGCTCGTCTGCCCGGCTTTAAGATTACCTCCCAGGTATCGAGGCTGTGCTTATTTAACAGCAAAAACTCAATAGCACCGCCTGTGTCTTCCTTGACACCGTAAAGCCTTGCAGGTAATACTCTTGTATCATTAAGAATAAGTGTATCGCCTGCGTTTAGCATATCAACTATATCATAAAAATGCTTGTGGCAAATTTCCCCATTGTTTTTGTCAAGCACCATAAGCCTTGACTCGTCACGTTTAGCCAGAGGCTCCTGTGCAATCAACTCCTCCGGCAAGTCATAATAAAAATCTGATGTTTTCATTTATTACTCCGCCTTTCCTGTACCATTTTACCATAATTTAAGAGTTATTGCAATAGTCGGGATATAAAAAGAAACCCGCAGGAGACGGGTTTCTTTTTGGGATTATCTTGTCTGGTGTGCATGGTGGTCATCACGGTTAAAAAGAAATGTGATACACCACAGACCTGCAAGGCCTACTAATGTGTAAACAATCCGTGACATTATTGCCATCTGTCCTCCAAACAATGCTCCGACGCAGTCAAAACCGAACAAACCGATTGTCAGCCAGTTAAGTGCACCTATAATAACAAGAATAAGTGAAATTTTATTTAACATAATAATTCTCCTTTCAACTTTTGGTTGCGTCGGTATTAGTTTTACCGTATATGCAATTATTAATCAAGGTATATTCAGGCGTTTATAAAATAAATTGTAAAGAGGTGAAAATTATGTTAAAAATTCATTATTCTTTTATTATTGTTGTGGTGCTTATAATTATTATATCCGTGATATTCACCGTTTACGGTGACCGCGATGATATAAAGACCGTATGCAGATTTCTTGAAAGCTACGGTTGGGAGGTTGACAATGCTCCCATAGATACTGCCGATGTGATTATTCCAAAGGAGTTTGACGAGGTTTATAAAAATTATAATGTAATTCAGAAAAAATCCAAACTGGATTTATCACCCTATAAAGGAATGAATGGCACAAGATATACATTTATTGTAAAAAATTATCCCATTGATGTGGGGGAAACGGTTTATGCCAATGTTATTGTAGTAAATTCCCAGCCTGTCGCAGGTGATATTATGACCGTGAGCCTTGACGGGTTTATGCACGGGCTTGGTGAGAATGGGGCATAAAAGGACGGCACAATAAGTGCCGTCCTTTTACGGTTTCATTTTGCGATAGATAAATTTAAACAGAAAACCGCCGAGAAAGCCTTTCATAATTTCAAAGAAATCATCAAGGGTAACGGTGTCTTTTGTTCCTAAAAGCTCGTAGTTAACACCGGCTTCAATAATTTTGATGTGAAGTTGTTTAAACCCGTTTTTCTTATAAAATTCAAGACGGTTTAACCGTTCCTTATAATTATCAGCATCTTTAATGTCAGTATCCTCAATCATTAACATAACGGGGAGGTCGGGGTGCCTGTTCGTTATCATTTCCAAAATTTTTGTTCCGTAGCCGTTTCCGCGTTGGGTTTCATCTACTGCAAGAAAGAAAACATAAACTGCTTTATTGCTTTTTATAGTATATACCAAACCGATAAAATCACTGTTATCCGTAACCGCATAGAAATTGTTGTCAGCATCTTTTGTTTTTGAAAGCATCATCCAAAAAGGAGCTCTTTCCTTTGCGGGAAATGCTGACCTGTATAGTTTTCTGACTTTATTTTTGTATTCTTTTGCATTCTCAAATTCCATAATGCACACCTCAAAAATCTTCAGTATAACTACAGTATACCACACTATTTATGAAAAATCAAAAAATTAACCAAAAAATTAAATGTTTTTCTGTGAAATATGTGATAGAATTAAGCATTTGACTTTTTAGTAAAATTATGGTATAATGTACTATAGATTGGGGATATTACAGACCTTTTGAGGAGGTGCGGAAATCATGTACAGTATTGGCGATAAGGTTGTACATCCTATGCATGGAGCCGGAATAATTAAAGACATTAAAAAGATTGTGCTTGCAGGTGTTGAGCGCGAGTATTTTGTGGTGTGCTTTATTGTAGGTAATATGATTTCTGATATTCCTGTAGATGGTTGTGAAAAAATCGGTATCCGTGATGTTATAGATAAGGCTGAAGCGAAAAAGGTTCTTGACTTTTTCCGTTCCTATGAGATAGGAAACGACATTAACTGGAATAAGCGTCAGCGTGAAAATATGGAAAAGCTTAAGTCAGGTGACATTTATCGTGTGGCAGGAGTTCTTAAAGAGCTTATGTGCCGTGAAAAACGTAAAGGCCTTTCAACAAGTGAAAGAAAAACATTGGGTTCTGCACGTCAGATTATTTTAAGTGAGCTTATTATGTCTCAGGTTGCAGGCGAAAATGATATTGAATTGATTTTAGATGAATGTGCGGCAGAGGCAGCAAGGCAAAACTAAGGTTTTGCCTTTTGCTTTATATAAGGAGGCAAAATGATGGTATCGGCAATCATAGTAGCAGGCGGTAGGGGCACACGAATGGGGCTTGGTTTTAATAAAGTCTTTGCCCGCCTTGCAGGAAAAGAAATTGTTGCAAGAACCATTTCTGCATTTCATAAATGCCCGCTTATAAATGAAATAATTGTAGTAACAGGCATTGGCGATAAGAGTAAAATGCAGAGAATTTGCAAGAGGTATAAGTTTAATAAGGTAAGTACAATAACCAATGGTGGTATGTTGCGACAGGATTCAGTGTATAACGGGCTTTTAAAAGCTACGGGGGACATTGTGCTTATTCACGACGGTGCAAGGTGTTTTGTAACAGAGGACATAATAACATCAGTTATCAGGGATACTGAAAAATACGGTGCCGCTGCAACGGGTGTCATTGTAAAGGACACTTTAAAGTCCATTGACGAGGCGGGGAATATTGTGGCGACAGTTGACCGCGAAAGGACAGTACAGATACAGACACCCCAGGGATTTATGAAAGAGGAAATTCTTGATTTGCACAGAAAATTAAGAGAAGAAAAAATTGAGGTTACGGATGATTGTGCGGTGTTTGAATATTATGGAAAATCAGTTCACTACACCGAGGGAAATTATGATAATATTAAAATAACCACTCCCGGTGACCTGGCTTTTGGAGCAGTACTTCTCAAGAGGAGGCTAATAAAATGAGAATAGGGTTCGGATATGACGTTCATAAGCTTGTTGAGGGCAGAAAATGTATAATCTGCGGAGTTGAGGTACCTCATACAAAAGGACTTTTAGGACACTCTGACGCAGATGTTGCAATTCACGCATTGTGTGATGCCCTTTTAGGTGCGGCGGCAATGGGTGATATCGGAAGACTGTTTCCCGACACATCAGAGGAGTTCAAGGATATTGACAGCAGAATTCTTCTCCGTGAGGTTGTGGCAAGGCTTTGTGAAAAAGGTTACACCGTGGGTAATGTCGATATAACCATTGCGGCACAGAAGCCAAAGATGATGCCATATATTGAAGCTATGCGTGAGAATATGGCAAGTGATTTAAAAATTGACATCAGTTGCGTTAATGTTAAAGCTACAACAACGGAAAAGTTGGGTTTTGAGGGCAGAGAGGAAGGCATAAGTGCCTATGCAGTGGCTCTTATTGACTAAGGAGGACATAAAGCTTTGAATATTTATGACTTTGACAAAACTATATACGACGGCGATTCAACGGCTGATTTTATAAAATTTTGTGTTAAGAATTACAAAAAAACACTATTGACATTTATTCCTACCGCATGGGCGTTTTTTCTTTATGCTATAGGTATCTATACAAAAACACAGTTCAAGGAGAGAATGTACCGTTTTCTGCAGTATGTTCCCGATATTGACAGCGCACTTTGGGAGTTCTGGAGCTCTCACGAGAAAAATATTTTAGATTATTACAAGGCACAGAAGAAAGAGGACGATATTATTATATCCGCATCACCTGAATTCCTTTTGAAGCCAATATGCGAGAGATTGGGAGTAACAAGACTTATTGCTTCAAAGGTCGATAAAAACACGGGTATATATACGGGAGAAAACTGCTGGGGTGGTGAAAAAACAAAGCGTTTGCTTGCCGAGTACGGCATAGAGAAGTGCGATAATTTCTATTCTGACAGCTTCTCTGATACACCCCTTGCAGACATAGCAGAAAATGCCTATATTGTCCGCAGAAACAAGCTGACACCCTGGAGAGAGTACAAGTCTACAACAAAGGAAAAGCTTTTTCATATGTTGTTTTCCCAGGAATTTATGATGTTTGTAATAATCGGTGTTGCGTGTACATTCTTTAATATATTCTTTTCATGGATATACGAGAGTTTGTTCACGTTAAATCCTGCAATTGCGTTTCTGCCCGGATATATCACCGCAAATATAGCATCATATATATTAAATGCCACACTGACTTTTAAGGAAAGGCTGACAGTAACAAAATATGTGAAATATTTTATTTCATATATTCCCAACTACCTTGTTCAGCAGACAGTTGTGTTTATTTATACACGGATATTTCCCAATGCACCGGGCATATTTGCGTACGCAATTGCGGCGGTTATAGGACTTCCCGTAACATTTATTATTATGAAAATATTTACATTTGCAAAGAACAAGAAAGAGATGTGATTTTCACATCTCTTTTCATTCATTATGGCTACAAAAAATTCATATACTATTGAAAAATGTCAATTTTTGTGTTACAATTACTGTGATTATAAATTTAATTAGGAGTATTGCTATGGACAAGATTGCAATTCTTATTCCTTGCTATAATGAGAGCACAACTATCGGCAAGGTTGTAGATGACTTTAAGAGAGTGTTGCCCGAGGGCACAATTTATGTTTATGACAACAATTCCAGCGACGGTACTGCAGATATCGCAAGAGAACACGGTGCTGTTGTAAGACGGGAAAATATGCAGGGTAAGGGTAACGTTATCAGAAGAATGTTCCGCGAGATTGACGCCGAGGCATATATTATGATTGACGGTGACGATACATACCCCGCAGAAGATGCACCCGAGCTTGTACGCAGGGTCCTTGAAGAAAATGCGGATATGGTTGTGGGTGACAGACTTTCATCAACATATTTTACAGAGAACAAGCGTCCCTTCCATAACCTTGGAAATTCTCTTGTAAGAATGTCAATCAATAAGTTATTTGATAATGATATTAAGGATGTTATGACAGGTTACCGCGCATTCAGCTATAACTTCGTAAAGACTTTCCCTGTTCTGTCAAAGGGTTTCGAGATTGAAACAGAGATGACAATTCACGCAGTAGATAAAAAGATGAATGTGCAGAACGTAATTATTGAATATCGTGACCGTCCTGACGGCAGTGAATCAAAGCTTAATACATATACTGACGGAATAAAGGTTTTATGGACGATTTTAAGGCTGTTCAAGGACTATAAGCCAAAGCAGTTTTTTAACTTGTTTGCATTATTGTTAATGATTATTGCTGTTGCATTCTTTGTTCCTGTGTTTGCATCGTATATTGCAAACCATGAAGTGGAGAGATTCCCAACACTAATTGTATGTGGATTTGTTGCATTAGCGGCAATTCAGGCATATTTTTCAGGAATGATTTTATCAACACTAATCCAAAAGAACAAGCAGGACTTTGAACATAGATTAATACAGAGTGAAAATGAATATAAGCGTTTAAAGCGTGAAGAGGGAACAGGTAATGAAGATTCTCGAAAGGATTAAATCAGAAGACAAAAAGAAACAGGCAAAAGCGGTGCTTTTTGTAGTGCTTGCACTGGCTGTTCTTTGTGAGATTTTCTTGTTTAATTTTAAGTTCTGGGATTCATTGGCGAGCAAGCCCGTAGATATTATGCCGACTACGGTACAGGGTGCAGTTCAGCTTGATGACACCAGATACAGAATTTATAAAAAAGATGCCTTTGTGGAGTACACAGACATTGGCAGTGAAATTAAATATATCCGTGTGGGCACGGAGGACGGTTATGATACTACTGTTCAGTTTTCCGTAACAGACGAAGGAAATGAGTATCCCCTGACAGTG
>JAZNVD010000088.1:0-4142 GCA_045592645.1 Candidatus Ornithomonoglobus sp.
GTGAAACCTTTGCAGCATCAAGCCACGCAGGTGTTGTTTCATTAATCAGGTTGCCTGGGTAAAGACCCACAAGCTGTGAGATATGACGGTGTGTCTTCTCACCTATGTCACCGTAATATTCCTCCTCACGGAACTCCTTTATCTGACCCGAAAGACCGACAATAATGGGGTCATACTTGTCAAGCTGTGTCATTACGGTATTTAAAATTGAGTAATCCTCCTGTGAAAGAAGACTCTCATCTGTAAGGTCAATTCCTACTTCCTTTGCCGCCAATAACGTATGGTAGTTATTAAGATATGCAAATGTCTGTGCGTAGGTTGTACCCTGTGTATGGTACCACTCACCGTTACGGTACTGCTCGGGTGAGTCGGAATGTTGAACAAGATATGTACCGTCGGGTTGCTCTACTACACACTTCGTTACAAATCTCGCCGCATCTGCAAGCTTGGGATAAACTACATTACGAAGCAGCTCCTCATCCTGTGTGTACTGATACCAGTCCCAGTAAAGCTCTGTCAAAAAGCCAACGTGACCGGGAGCACGGCCTGTCTGGTCGTTCTGCATTGAATACAGCCATCCCGCTACACCTACGGTCCAGCCGTTACCGCCGTCCTTACCTAATGCGGAGGGGTTATCAATTCCTATATTTGCAGTTGCAAAATTTCTTGTAGTTGTCTTATATGCATCATTATACGCATCGTATGCCTCAAAGGTCTCGGCAATATTAGTCGAAAACGCAGGCCAGTAGTTCATCTGCACATTGATGTTATGCCAATAACCTGCCGACCAGGGCGATTCTCTGTACCTGTTCCACGTACCCTGAAGGTTTGCAGGAAGCGTGTTGGGACGTGATGATGCAATAAGCAAATATCTGCCGTACTGGAAGTACAACATTTCAAGGTAGCGACTCGTGTCCCCTGCCTTGTATTCATCAAGCAGCTCATCGGTTGTTTTTTCATAATCGGCAGTATCAACACCAAGGTCAAGGGTTACTCTGCCAAACAACCCCTGATAGTCAGCAATGTGGTCGTCGAAAAGCTTCATATATCCGTCAATAAAGCTCTTACCTGAAATCTTACTTTCAATGGCACTCATCTGTGCCTCAACCTTTTCCCTTGTATATGTAAGGTCCGTTTCATTTATTGGCTTCTCGCCAAGTGCATTATTGATATTACCCTCACATAGCTCATAGTCTGTTCCAAGAGTGATAATAATATATGCCTCTCTTCCGCCCGTAACTGTTACTGTACCGTCATCAACGCCGTCCTCTGATGTACCATTAGCACAAGTAACAGTACCCGTGCCGTCGGTTATGACTTTATAAATTCCCATAAAGTCAACATCATAGTAGCCCATCTTACCAGTAAGCTCGATTGTGCCGACACCGTCCTCGACCGATGCCACAACCTGACCGTGCTTTGATGCACCGTCACCCTCTGTGTTTGCATAATCCTGCTCCCACGGAATGGTAGGACGAAGTGTGAAATCAAGCTTACCATCCTCCGTTGCCTCAAGCTTAATTACCATAGCATTGTCGGGGTATGAAACGAAGTACTCACGTGAATATTCAACGCCGTCATATACATAACCAACTTGCGAAACGGCACTGTTTACATTAAGTGTTCTTGAATAATCCGTAACCTCCGAGAAGGGATGTCCGAAATCAATATAAGTTTCCGAGAAGTTATTAAGACCGCCAAGATACTGTCCTGATACCTTGTAAGGGTTAAACAATGTCTTCTCTGTAATCTGAATTCGTTCAGTTTCCGTTCTGCCGAACACGTTGGCGCCGAAATAACCGTTACCTAAGGGTATTGACCATCTCTCCCAGCCATCGTCCTTTTCAGATTCTATAATGCCCGAGCCTGTACCCACGGACTTTTCAATATCCTCGTTACCGTAGGGTGCCTCCTCATCATAATATAAACGCAGAGGAATATTACTCTCCTCAACTTTAACGGCATCTGCCTCACTGTTCTGTGCATAAACATAGTTCACAGGTAATACCGATGACAAAACCATTGCAATGCCAAGAACTGCAGAAATAATTTTCTTCATACGAAAGCCCTCCTTTTTTATGTTGACTTTTTCCTGCAAATATTATATCATATATATGTATTTACTTGTAGTACTATATTTATTTTTAATAGCACGAAATTGGTGATAATTATGTATGAACTGAAATTATATGAAAACATACCATTTGACAATTTTCCGTTGCAAATAAGTTATTACACGGAGAACAGGAAATGTGATTTTCTTCCCCACTGGCACGAGCAGATGGAATTGCTTTATATTGTAAAGGGTAATATATCTGTACAATGCGAAGAAAAAATTATTGACGCAAAGGCGGGCGACTGTATTATTATTAACGGAAATGAGCTCCATGAAGGCGTTGGCGGTCAGGCTGATTACCTTGCCCTGAATATCCCCCGTTCTATGATGGGGGCGCAGAATGTGAAATATAAGCAGATTGTTTCCGACCACGGGATAGGTGAGCTTGCATATAAAATAATATATGAGCACACCCATCGGGATGAGGCAAGCGATTTTGCAATTACGGGGTATATTAATCTTATTATTGCCATACTTAACAGACGGCATATTTTAAAAAAATATGATACTGAGGGGCATAATATATATTCAAAGAAAACCGTTATGCTTAACCGTGTTATAGGATATTTAGAGGATAACTATTCCGAGCCCTTAACTCTTCAGGAGATTTCAGAATTTGCAAAGGTAACAAAATCCTATCTATGCAAAGAATTCCGCCAATACACAGGTAAAACCGTAAATGAATATATTAACTATCTGCGGTGTATCAAGGCAAAGGAGTTTCTTATCAGCACAAATATTTCCATAGCCGATATTTCGTGCATCTGCGGATTTTACGACCCCAACTACTTTGCGCGGAAATTCAGGCAAATTATGGGTAAAACACCAAGCAATATGAGAAAAGAAAATACCGTCGCTACAGAGCAGGAGAAAAAGGAGTTGTATTATGAAGAAGCATATCTTACTTGATTTACTGTTGACCTTTACGAAAATCGGTCTTTTCACCTTTGGCGGTGGATATGCAATGATTTCAATCATTGAGAACGAATGTGTTGAAATTAAAAAATGGATAACCCACGAGGAAATGATGAATATAACGGTAATTGCCGAGAGTACCCCCGGACCCATTGCCATTAACTGTGCCACTTTTGTAGGATATAAGCAGAAAGGACTGCTTGGCGGAATTATGGCAACGGTGGGCGTTGTTGTTCCCTCTTTCGTGATTATTTATATTATTTCAATGTTCCTTGACAGATTTTTGGAGATTACAATAATTGCCAACGCTTTCCGCGGTATTCAGGTTGCGGTGGGAATACTGATTATCCGTGTGGCAGTTAATATGTTAAAAAAATCCAAAATGGAACTGTTCCATAAAATTGTATTTGCAGCGGCACTTCTTACAATGCTTGCGGTTGACATTTTTGCTCTTAACTTCTCATCAATTACATTGATTGTAATTGCGGGAATTGTTACATTTATCGCCTTTAAGATTAAGGAAATGAAAGGCGGTGTTGCGAAATGATTTATCTTGATTTGTTTCTGGGATTTTTAGGTGCCAGCTGTTTCGCCTTTGGCGGTGCTTATGCGGCAATCCCCATTATCCGTGATATGGTTATATCCTACGGCTGGCTTACGGATGCAGAGTTATCATATATGATAGCCGTAGCGGAGAGTACACCCGGACCTATAATGGTAAACCTTGCAACCTATGTAGGAAGTAGTCAGGCAGGTATTTTAGGCTCACTCCTTGCCACCTTTGCAGTAATTCTGCCGTCCTTTGTGATTATTGTCCTTATAATGGCAGTATTAAAGAACTTTATTGAAAACAAGTATGTCAAAGCCGTGCTTGACGGGTTAAAGGCGTGCGTAATGGGAATAATTTTAGCCACAGGTGTTACAATGACCATCGGCAACCTGTTCCCCGAAAAGGCAATAGATTTGCGTGCAATAATAATTGCAGGGGCACTGCTCATTACAATGTTTGCAGTGAAGAAAATAAGAAAAAAACCGCTGTCACCCATACAGATTATAATGGTATCGGCAGTTCTGGGAATATTGGTGTACTAAAAAAAGCCCTGACGGGGCT
>JAZNVD010000089.1:0-5805 GCA_045592645.1 Candidatus Ornithomonoglobus sp.
CTACGAAAGAAATGTAGTGGCGTTGTTCGAGGAAACAGAGAATGACGGGCTTACGTTAAGGATGTATGATATCTGGAATGATCCCACAAAGCCTGACGGCAGACAGCACCAGAGTAAGCGTCTTGAGCTTAAGCTAACAGGTGTATCAGGAGATGTAAAAATAACCGCAAAGATAACACCTCTTACAGGAGTTTCAAGCACAATGACAAGTGTTACAGATTATGTAAACGGACTATAATGAGAAAAAAGGAAGTCGCTTTTGGGCGACTTCCTTTTTGTGTAAAAAAAAACTTGCTATTTGGTGAAGGATATGGTATTATATAATTATGATATTATGGGTAATTAGTTCTTAAACAAGGAGGGTTTTATGAATAAAACAAAAATTATAAAAGTGTTGTCGGCAATGGTGACGACTGCTGTTGCGGTAACGGCGTTGTCATTGTCAGCTTATGCCATAAAGGATTTAAATGTGAAAGAAAATGGCGACAGTACTGTTACTGTTACGGCTAATGACACAGAGAAAATTGCAGTTACGCAGTATGATAAGCTTGGTTTCATAAAAACAATGGGAATTTCAGCTCCCATAGAGGGGGTGCAGAGTGTTACCGTAAAATATGACAGTTCTTTGCCTCTTAAGGTTATCGGCTTTGATGACTGGGAAAACCTTGTAGCAGACACAAAGGCATATACTGTTGGCAACGATACACTTGTTCACATAGACTTTGAGGGTGTTGTTGAGTCGGGATATATTATGTATGATATGGGTGCATATACTCTTGATAAGTTATACGCGACCACTGACAGAAACGGTAACGATACCACTGCCCTTCTCGCAAAGAACAAAGAGGATATGACACCACATACCAAATATAATATCCAATTCAGTGGTGCATCAAATACAGATTCTGATTTTGTGGTATTTGAGTATGATGTGATGGCAAACGAGGCAGGAATGTCATTTATATCATACATAAAGGCAGTAGACACAACGGGTACAGCAAGCGGCTGGCATACTTTGTGGTCAGCAAAACCCAATGATGATGAGTCTGTTACACTGACACTTGGCAGCGATCTTGCAACAAAGACGATGAAGGTTGGTGAGTGGTACAGAGTAGCAGGCGTTGCTGATTACAGTACTGCTACTATTAAGTACTATTTTGATGGGGAATATATAGTATCAGGTAATCTTACACCGTCTATAATGGAAGACGGGGATTTTCGAGATATATTCTATATTTCTCCAATCTCCATAGCTGATACCACAAACTTTACATTTGACAATGTCAGAGTATATGAAGGTACAGAGCCAAGAGATTACATAAAGCCCTTCAAGATAGAAATTGATTATAAGGTGACACCTATAGTAGAGAAAGACGAAACAACAGCCCGTGAGGTATTTGGCGGCAAGTATCTGCTTCATACAAGAAACGGTGTTGCGACAGATACAGAGGGTAAAAAGACTCTTCTTGCAACAACGCCTTATGCAGAAGATAATGAGGTTTATGTTAATGCAGCTGAACTTTGTGCAGCCTGGGGGGTATCGGTTCCCGACGGTGTAACAGGGGATACTGTTAAGCTTTCTGATTTAGCAACCGCATTAGGGCTGAATATATATGAGATTGATGCAGATGTTAACAGTGGTTTGCTGGTGTTGGCAGAAAGCTTTACTATGCCAACGGAAAACCTTCAGGCACTTAGCAATTATGGTTTTTACTTAAGAGCATCAGCAAGTGATATTGAGACATTATATAAAGCAAGTGATAATTATCAGAAGCACCCGCGAATGCTTGCAACTCAAGCCGATTTTGACCGTATGAAGGCAATGTATGAGGCAGGAGAAAACGAAGTATTTGTAAAATGGGCAAACCAGGTAATAGAAAATGCCGATAGCAGAATAGGTAGTGCCGACACTACATATGAGGAAGTGTTAAGCTCGGGCAGAACAGCTCAAAGACAGCTGAAGAGTGATATTTATGCGCTTGCGATAGCATATCACCTGACGGGTGACGACAAGTATGTAGACGAGGCGTTTAATAAGCTTAATATATTCTGTAATTTCTCTGACTGGAAACCCTCGGACCATTTGCATATAGCAGAAACAATGGATGCTTTCGCAATTGGTTATGACTGGTTGTATCACCAGTTCACACCTGAGCAGAGAAAGACAATTGAGGATAATGTATATGACAAGGGCTTTGCCAACTGTTATCTTGGTTTCCGTACATCTTCATCAGCAATGACAAATGCATATATTGCAACAAACAACCACGGTACAGTATGTAACAGTAGTGTTGCTCTTGCATCAGCTGCATTTTTAGACGTATTCCCCGAGGAGTGCGCATGGTTTATCGCAAATTCTACGAAGGGTATGGAGTTCAACCTTGACAGATGGAATAACGGTGCATGGTGGGAAGGACCTCATTACTGGGAATATGCAATGATTTACACAGTCAAGTATCTTGCGAGCCTTGAAGATGTCCTTGACTCAACCCTTGGCTTTGAATACCTTGAGGGACTTGATGAATCAGCAGAGAATGAAATAAGTATGCAGAGCACTCTTGGTATTTTCAACTATGCGGATGCTATACTTCTGGAGGTATACCCTCCTGAAATGTTATGGCTTGCGGAGAAGTATAATGATCCTGATGTTGCCGCAAAGATGATTGATGAGTACACCTCAAAATTCTCATCAGGAAACCGCAGAGTCGGTGAAATGCTGGCATTGGCACTTGTATATTACAATCCCGACGTAGTAGAAGAGAATTATACCCTTCCCAGGGATATGTTCCACGAGAAGCTTGATGTTGCAACAATGCGTGAGAGCTGGGAGGACAACAGTGCGTTTGTTGGTATCAAGGGTGGCGTGCTTAATCATGCACACTCACAGCTTGACGCCGGTTCTTTCATATTTGAAAACGGCGGTATTCGCTGGACACAGGATATGGGTATGGGCCCGTATGTTGGCGGTTACTTCGATTCGAATGCAGGCGGACAGAGATGGTTCAGGTTACCGGCACGTGGTGAGGGTCACAGTACCGTTACCGTAAACCCGGGACAAGCTGAGGATATGAACTTGTTTAATGCTAATGCTTCAGCACAGATGACAAAGGTTGCAGCAAATGATAGCGGTGCAATTGTTAAGGTAGATATGTCAGAGGTGCTATATGATGTTGATACTGCAACCCGTGGCTTCTTCTTTACAGATAACAGAAAGAGTCTTGTAGTTCGTGATGAGATTACAATCACTGAAGAAAGTAAGAGTATAGCTTACGAAAACTTTGACGGCAAAACAACTACTGATTTCCTTGGCACAAGTTATTCCAGCTATGAAATTATTTCTGGTGAGGATTTCGGCCTTGAAAAAGGAAATGATATTGCTAAAATCACAGGCAGAAACGAGTATTTCAATAACGGTTGGTGGAACAAGAATGCAGGGGCAAAGCATGTAACTTATGAGTTAGATGTGTATATGGATGATACAACAGATCGTTTCAGCTTTTATCCTGGTGGTAGCATTCGATACGGTTTGAGAGTGGGTTCAGCTAACAGTAAGGTTTGTGTACTGACTCCCGTTCCGAACAACTGGACAGTTATTGAAACAGATGCAACGGTTGAGGCAGGAAAATGGTATTCTTTTGCCGTGGAATATGATATGGAAAACGGCAAGATGCTTATATATATGGAAGATGATTTAATCTACACGCAGGAAGGACTTCCTAATACGTATGCACCTGCAGACCACAGCTTCCAGATAGAAGGGAATGCGGACGGCGAGTATGCTTACCTTGACAACATCAAGTTGTACAGAGGCGGTCGTAACGAAAACGGAGACACTGTATACTGGCATATGATTACCGATCCTTATGCAACAGTAAGTCTTGATGAGGACACAAACACAGTTACTATGACAAAGGGTAGTAAGCCCAGTGACAAGTGTACAGTTGAGTATGCTGTAACAGGAGCTACAACTGTCGAGGCAGTTTATGAGAATCCTATTGTTCCCACACTTGATACAGTGTACGATCATAGTTATAGGTACGGAAGAGTCAAGCTTAAGATTACAGGTATAAGTGATGGCGTACCGGTAACCATTACTGCGAAGCTGACACCGGGCGATGCAGAAAACCCGTCAGCATTGAGTGACTACACAAAGGCTATTTCAAGCTGGACATTAAACTGAAACAAAAAAGGATGAGCATTATAGGATGCTCATCCTTTTTTATAAAAATTATTGTTTTTAATGGAAATATATGATATGCTATAAGAAATAGATTTATTTTTCGACAAAAGGGGGGATTAGACTAAATGATAAAATTTTTGAAGAGTTTGGCGGTTATAATGACAGCGGTATTTACGATGATGTCACTGCCCGCTTCGGCTGTTAAAAATATTACTTTTGTGGACAACACTAACGGAACTGCAACTGTAACAGCGGATGATGTTAATAAGTTTGCAGTTGCCCAGTATAATGATCTGGGATTTCTCGTGGATTTTGGCATTTCCGGGCTTGTTGGAGGAAAGCAGACTGTTAATATGGATTATGACAGTGACCTTAAGACCAAGTTAATTTCATTTGCTGACTGGGAGGATTTATCTCCTGATGGGGAAGCGTACAGAATAGGAAACAATACCCTTTTTTATGCGGACTTTGAGGACGGTTATCAGAGCTCGTATACTGTATATGAACTTGGTTATGAAATAAACAAGAAATATGCAACAACAGACCGTAACGGCAATGCAACAAATGCCCTCCTGATGAAGGGTAAAACCGTTGACACGCCGTTTAACATTCAGTTTGGAGGAGCAGACAGCGGAGAATCAGATGTTGTAGTGTTTGAGTATGATTTAAGGCTCAATGATGTTGATACTACCTTTATATCATACATAAAAGCACTTAAGCAAGATGGAAACGCAGGTGGATGGCAGACTTTATGGAAGGTTACCCCTGATGATGAGGATAGTGCTAAAATATCCTTTGGCGAAACAGCTTTCAGCACAAAGTCTCTTATGGCAGACAAATGGTACAGATTATCTGTTGCCGTGGATTATAATCAGAGCATTATAAAATATTATATGGATATGACACTTGTAGGTGAGGAGACAATTATGCCCACAATTCATCCTGATGTTAATTCTCCTGATATTTTCTATATCCATGGTCAGAAAGAGGGAAGAGCAGACTTTATGGTGGATAATGTTCGTGTATATGAGGGTACACATCCGAGAGATACTATAGAAGAATATGTATATCATTTTAACACCGTAAGACCGAGCATCGTCGAGCCAAAGGAAACATCCGCACGGGAAATTCTTGCAGGGAAGCTTGTAGTTCATACAAGAAACGGTGTTGCAACAAACCGTACAGGTAAAAAGACTCTTATGGTGAATGCACCGTATAATGAGAATGGCACGCATTATGTTCATTTAGCAGAAATTTGCAAGGCGTGGGGAATAACAGCACCGGCAAATCTTACGGTGACGGATAAAGGATATGTAGAACTTCCGAGTCTTGCAGAAGCATTGGGACTTAACCTTTATATGCCGGAGGTTGTGAAAAACAGTGGTATGGCAATTCTGTCAGAGGAGTTTACTGCACCTGCAGACAGTGAAATGCAGAGCCTTAATAATTATGCTTTTTTCAGAAGAGCAAAGGACGATGATGTAACAAAGACATACAAGAATAGCGTAGTAAAAGGCGTGCATCCGAGAGTGCTTGCGACACAGTCTGATTTTGACAGAATAAGGAATATGTATGAGGCAGGCACAGATGAAGCCTTTATGAGGTGGGCAAATCAGGTTATTGAG
>JAZNVD010000090.1:0-2016 GCA_045592645.1 Candidatus Ornithomonoglobus sp.
GTTTATGATGAAGACTATTGAAGAAATCCAGTCAAAACTGGATTCTGGTGATGCAATTGTTTTAACGGCGGATGAACTGAAGGCCAAGTTTCGTGAAGGTGAAGAGATTGGCGTGGATGATGTTGACGTGGTTACCTGCGGTACCAGTGGTGTCATGAGTGGTACTACAGCTCTACTGCATATTCCGGTAGCAGAGCCTGGTTCCTTTAACAGGGCAAGGGAAGTTTACATCAACGGCATTCCAGCATATCCCGGCCCTTGTCCGAATGAACTTCTGGGATCTGTTGACGTGTTTGTCTACGGTACAAATCACAGCACCACCATTGAAGATTATGGTGGAGGATTTTTAATCAAGGACCTTATTGACAAGAAGAGCGTTGATGTAAGGGTAGTTGACCTTGAGGGAAATGAATTCACAACCGCGGTAACATTGGATGATATGCCTACTGCACGTCTTATAAGTACTCGTAACGCATTTAAGAATTACACTGCATTCACCAATCCTGATAAGGTTTCAGTTAAGACAATATTCAATGCGGCACCTATGGAGGGACCATACAACAATTTCTCCTTCAGCGGCTGTGGTGAAATCAATCCATTGGAAAATGATCCCGAACAGAAGCTTATTGTAAGGGGCAGTAAGGTTTACCTGAATGGTGCTGAGGGCATGGTGATGGATAACGGTACAAGAAGCACTCCTGAAAAGCCTAACCTTATGCTCACGGCAGACATTAAGGATATGAAGTCCTATTACTGTGGCGGCTTTAAGACCGGTATGGGTCCTGAAGTATTCAATTCCGTTGCAATAGCAATACCTGTGCTTGATGAGGACATACTGGAGAATCTTAAGGTTCTAAATGGGGACGTTAAACTTCCTGTCTGTGACATTCATGGAAGGCATTTGCCTATTGACGAGACCGATTACACTGTGTGGGAAGACGTTGATTACAGGCCTACAACCGACCCTGAGGTGTGCTTTAACTGTATTCCGTGTTTGCCTGCATTGTACTGTCCTACCAATGCATATGATAAGGATACCAAGAAGGTTGATGCGGATTTATGTTTCGGTTGCGGTTACTGTTCAATGGTTTGTCCTAGGGGTGTTCCAAGCATTAACATGGGAAGTGTTTCAATAGATGACGGCCAGAAGACGAGGAATATTCCAGTCACCTGCAGGCAGTCTGATAAAAAAAGAGCATTGGAAATATCTGAAGAGCTTAAGGAAAGACTTCTTGACAAGTCATTTAAACTTTAACCTTCTTCATTCAATTCTTTTTCTAGCAATAATTATTTATTAATATTGTAAAAATCATATCTATATATGTATGATAAAAGCAGTATTTTTTGATATGGATGACACTTTATATGACACTTCCGGGTTTGCAGCCATTGCAAGACGTGCGGCTGTAAAGTCAATGGTACATAACGGTCTTAAATGTACTGAAGAGGAAGGTTATGGAAAGTTAATGGAAATCATCAAGGAAAAAGGTTCAAATTTTGATAAGCATTTCAATATACTGGTCAATGAGATAAATGGTAATAACGATCCTTTAATCATAGTTAACGGTATTATCACTTATCACAATACCAAGTTTTCAATGCTTAAGCTGGAACCGGAATCCTTCTCCATTTTGCTGTATCTTAAAAGTCAGGGTTATAAGGTCGGCCTTATCACCAATGGTATGGAATTGAAGCAGTGGGAGAAGCTGGTCCGTCTTGGTATTTACCCGTTCTTTGATGATGTTGTGACAAGTGAGGAAGTGGGCGTTGAAAAGCCTGACGCTGAAATATTCAACATTGCAATGGAACGTTTGGGCGTGACCGCAGGTACTTCCATGATGATCGGTAACAATTTTGATTCTGACATACTTGGAGCATGCAATGCGGGCATGCAGAGTATGCTGATTAATTCAAAGCTTACAGACAAGCAGAGGACCGTTCTTAAGAATATGGACTGTCTGCACGATGTCGGCGAGATTGATTCATTGATTGATCTTATGAAAATTTTGTAAGAAC
>JAZNVD010000091.1:0-2727 GCA_045592645.1 Candidatus Ornithomonoglobus sp.
TACATTGACCTGTTCAGATTACCCCAATGGAAAATTCACACACTTTTCACTGACAAGCCCTGACCGTGTGGTTGTTGATTTTGCGGGCGGAGATTATGTCGGTGGTGACAAAACGATTAAGGTTAACAGCGATTTAATACCGTCAGTAAGAACAGGTGTTGATTCTGCGCGTGCAAGAATTGTAATTGATGTGAAAAAGCTTGAGGATTATTCTGTAACTACATCATCAAAGCAGGTAATTATAAGAGTAATGGCAGAAACGGATGAGGAGATGACTCCGACACCCACAGTTAAGCCCACAGCAAAACCCACGGCAAAGCCCGTAACCACATCCAAGCCTACGGCAACATCAACACCGAAACCTACTCCGTCGCCCACACCGCGTCCTGTACCTGTAACGGTGAAGAAAACAGGACTTGTACAGGCAAATGCGTCGGATAAGCAGAAGATAATTATGCTTGATGCGGGCCATGGCGGAACAGATCCTGGTGCATTGGGTGAGCTTGATGGTGTAACAATCAAAGAGAAAGACCTGACATTGTCCATTACAAAAAAAGTTAAGGCTATCCTTGACGGATTAGGATATAAAACTGCAATGACAAGAACGGGTGATACTTTGCCAAGTCTGTCAGAACGTCCGCAGATGGCAAACCAGATGGATTGTGCTATGTTTGTAAGTATACATATAAATTCTGCGACAAATCCTGATGCCTATGGAACAGAGGTATATTATTCTGACGAAAACAACGGTCAGGAATATAATATGATAAGCCAGGAGTTGGCAGAAAATGTTCTTGAAACTATGCTTAAGTATATGGGCTCTTATAACCGGGGTGTGAGAATGGCAAACTGGGCGGTTACCCGTCGTTCAAATATGCCTGCAATTCTTATTGAAGTCGGGTTTATATCCAATGAGAGTGAACTGCGGAAAATGAACAGCTCATCATATCAGGACAAGGTGGCAAAGGGTATTGCAGAGGGAATAGTAAACTCGATTCACTATATAGAAGTACCGTGATACAAAACCTCCGTTTGCGGAGGTTTTGTTTATTGGAGGAATTATGTATAAAGTTAAAGAGGCAATTATAGTTGAGGGCACTTATGACAAGATAAAGCTATCTTCGTTTATTGAAGGTATAATACTAACAACCCACGGCTTTGCTGTGTATTCCAATGAGGAGTTTGTTGCTACATTCAGTGAGCTTGCAAAACGTTTAGGAATAGTTATTTTAACCGATTCCGACCATGCAGGTCAGCGTATCCGTAATTTTATAAAAGATAAAGTCAAAGACGGGACTGTGCTACACGCATACATTCCCGATATTGAGGGTAAGGAACGGAGAAAGCGAACGGTATCGGCAGAGGGACTCCTTGGTGTCGAAGGAATGACAGAGGACATAATAATAAAAGCACTTCGGGATGCAGGATGCACGGTGGATGATGAAATCCAGGAAGATAAGGATAGCAAAATAACGAAAGCACAGCTTTATTCATTAGGCATTACAGGCGGAAAAAACTCCCGCGATATACGACAGAAACTGTCAAAAGAGATAAATGTTCCAGCAAGCTTATCAGCAAATATGTTGCTTGATGTGCTGAACCGATTGTATACCTATGATGAATTAGTGGATATTATACAAAGAATTTCTCAATAAAATCTTAAAATTTTATCATAAAAGTATTGACAATGTTATAAAAATAGTGTAGAATATCATCTGTAAATCAATTTTACTTTACAGTAAGACGGTGAACGATATGGCAAAGGACTTGAAACTGGTAATCCTGCTTGATTTTTATGGCGGACTGCTTACGGAGAAGCAGGCGCTGGCGTTAGATTGCTATTATAATCAGGACTTATCCTTGGCAGAGATAGCCGACGATATGGGTATCAGCCGTCAGGGAGTTATGGCATTTTTAAAACAGGGTGAGAAGCATTTAAGAGATTTTGAGGAGAAGCTTGGACTTGCCGAGAGGTTTCGTAAGATGACGGCAGGCATTTGTGATATGCGTGCACTTGTTGAGAATATGTCAGATGAAGTGGAAAAGAAAAAGCTTATAAAGCTTATAGATTCCATATCCGCTACTATATAAATCTATAGAGAGGGGTGCAACAAATGGCATTTGAGAGTCTTGGCGACAAACTGCAAGGCGTATTTAAAAAGCTTCGCGGTAAGGGAAAGCTTAATGAAAAAGACATCAAGGAAGCTATGCGTGAAATTAAGCTGGCACTTCTTGAGGCGGACGTTAACTTTAAAATTGTAAAAGAATTTGTTGCAAAGGTTTCAGAAAAGGCGCTTGGGGCAGATGTTCTTGAATCACTTACCCCGTCGCAACAATTGGTTAAGATTGTAAATGACGAGCTGACAGAAATGATAGGCTCACAAGCCTCACACCTGGAGTTTTCCCAGAAAACACCCACAGTAATTATGATGTGTGGTCTTCAGGGTGCAGGTAAGACAACGGCAACGGCAAAGCTTGCGTTGCATTTATCAAAGCAGAGCCGACGTCCTTTAATGGTTGCCTGTGACGTATACCGTCCTGCGGCAGTTAAACAGCTGGAGGTTCTTGGTAAACAGATAAATCAACCCGTGTTTTCAATGGGTACAGATACTGACCCCGTAACCATTGCAAAAGAGGCGGTCAAGTACGCAATACAACACGGCAATAATCCCGTAATACTTGATACCGCAGGTCGTCTTCATATTGATGAAGAGCTTATAAGTCGGA
>JAZNVD010000092.1:0-2969 GCA_045592645.1 Candidatus Ornithomonoglobus sp.
CCATAAAAAACTCCTTTCAGTTTTTCTACCATACTATAATACAGAATACAGCCGGATAAATCAAGCATTTTCTGAATTTAAACCATCAATATATTTCTTAAAATCCTCCCTGCTCATCTTTGCAGGATTTACTACACTGCCGCCTGTACCACGGCGTGCGTGCTGACCGTTCTGATAAATCTCACGGCGTGGCTTTTGCATCTCTTCTTTCTTATTAATAAGTGCGTACGCCTCAAACACGCTTTTACCCTGGGAGAGTGCCTCGGCAAACTCGGGGTTCTCTATTGCCTCATTTAAGTCAAAGTCAGGCACAAGATGCTTTATCTCCCTGCCATCCCTTTGCCACTGGGCAATAAGCTTTGCTTTTTCACCTCCTGTATCCTTAATTTCCTGTGCGGGCATATCCATACCCATTTCCTTTTTCTTGAACACTTGCGTATTCCTCCTTGAATTTTTTTATTCACCCCAGAGCTTTCCGCCCTTTGGTGTGACTTAAGTATATCACGTGGGGTGTTATAGTTACAGGACATCTTAAGGACATCCGCGCAAAGGTGAAATGTCCTGTAACTATTGGGCTTTCTATGGTATAATCGCGGGGAAAGGAGGAGATAAAATGGGTAGAAAACCGAAGATTGCAACGGAAACGGAGGTGCTTACATTCTTAACAGATGTAATGCGGCGTGACACCCCCGAGGACGTTAAAATCTCCGAGGCAATGACCGCTGCCGACAAACTCATTAAGTATCTGAAGGATACCGCGGATAATGATAAAAAAGAAACAGGAGTTGTTATTTTACCTGAAATCAAGAAAAATTCTTGATTTCAATGCGGAATTATGGTAGAAAATCGTGAACGATTTTCAAAATAATAATGTAGGGTACGGCGTCCCCGACGTCCCGTATTAATTAATCATTTTATATAAGAAAAGGAGAAAGAATTATGAACATAACACTAACACCCCCGCCCGAGGTTTCAGGCAACACTGAAAATGACTTAAAGGAATTGCGTGAATGGTGCTTAAATCTCCATTCACAACTAAAGCGTGTGTTTTATAATATTGACTCATCAAACTTAATTGAGGTTGATGCAGACCTTATATCAGGCACACTCCCCCTTGATACGGTTACTCTGTCAGGGGGAAAAGTAAAAATCGCAAAGGACAGCGTGTCAATCACCAACTCTGACGGTAGCCATTACCTGACCTTATCAGGTGACAAGCTCACCTTCTGCGGAAAGGTTACATCCCTATGAACGTAATCTGGCAACCACAACCAAAACAGCGGGAGTTTATGTGCCGTGACGAATACGAGGCACTTTACGGTGGCTCTGCAGGAGGCGGAAAGAGTGACGCCATAATTGCAGAGGCTCTGCGTCAGGTAGAAAACCCCAACTACCGTGCCTTGATTTTAAGAAAAACTTATCCCCAGTGCCGTGAGCTTATAATCAAGTCCATAAGAATTTACTCCCGTGCATACCCACAGGCGGAGTATAACGGCTCGGAGCATTACTGGAAATTCCCAAGCGGTGCTAAAATCTATTTCGGCTCAATGCCAAACTCAACATCCTATTTAAACTATCAGGGCTTATCCTATTCCTACATTGCCTTTGACGAGCTCACTCACTTTACACAGGAGGAGTATGAATATATGATTTCCCGAAACCGTGCTGACGGTGAGGGACTGCGTGTTTATATCCGTGCCACGGCAAACCCGGGCGGTATCGGTCACGGGTGGGTAAAGGAGAGGTTTATAACCGCCTCGGAGCCCGGTGTGCCTTATGAGGTAAAGTCCACGGTAACGGATAATTCGGGCAAAAAAATAACCGTGACACGGTCACGGATATTTATTCCCTCATCAATCTTTGACAATGAGGCATTGCTACAGAATGACCCCAATTACCTTTCAAACCTTGCCCTCTTGCCCGAAGCACAGAAAAAAGCACTTCTCTACGGTGACTGGGACAGCTACGAAGGTCAGGTATTTACGGAGTTTCGCAATAACCCTGCAGGCTATGTTACGGGCATTGATACCCACGTCATTGAGCCCTTCCCCATTCCGCGTCACTGGAAGCGTTACCGTAGCTTTGACTTTGGTTATTCACGGCCCTTTGCGGTGCAGTGGTGGGCGGTTGACCACGACGGCAGGGCGTATCTTTACCGTCAGTATTACGGATGTGGCGACACACCCAACCACGGCTTAAGATTAGAGCCAAGGGAAATTGCAAAAAAGATACGTGAGATTGAGGACGAGCTTGAGTGCGGTAATCAGATTACAGGTATTGCCGACCCGTCAATATGGGACGAAAGCCGAGGCCGTGACGGAACGGTTATACGGATGTTTGAAGAGGAGGGCGTGTACTTTGAGAAGGGCAAAAATGACAGATTATCAGGTAAAATGCAATGTCATTACAGATTTCGCCTTGATAATGAAGGCAAGCCTATGGCATATATATTTAACACCTGCAAGCCCTTTATACGCACCATCCCTGCCCTTACATACGATATATCAAACGTAGAGGATGTTGACACCTCCTGCGAGGACCACGACTATGACGCAATGCGATATTTCTTTATGGCAAACCCCATTGCCACTCCGCCCATTAAGGTAAAAGGGAAAACGGTTGAGTTTAACCCGTTGCAATAGTGTTAAAAAACACTATTGCAGTTATATTCGCCCTATGGCGAGTGATATTGCTTTGCAGTTATATTCACTATATGAGTGATATTGCCTTCGGCAGTTTTATGAGGCGGATATAATATCACTAAAACCTCGGGTTTTAATATCACTTTCACTTTGTGAAAATATCACTCTGTACATAGTGGAGAATATCACCCAAAAACACCGCTAGTACTTGGCAAATGCGAAAGTTTATGATATAATAAACTTAATTGTTAGAGGTGATATTATGATTTACATAACAGGTGACACACATATCCCAACGGATATTGGTAAATTGAATTCAAAAAAGTT
>JAZNVD010000093.1:0-3946 GCA_045592645.1 Candidatus Ornithomonoglobus sp.
TCCTGACTTAACAGGAAATTAATATCACTGTAAGTGTATTTTAAAATTGTTTCCTTTGAACGTGTACCGTATGGAACACGTCTTGTATCGCCAAAATATAGAATGTTTTCATCAGTTAACAGCTTCATTATCTCCTTAACGGCAGTAAGACCGCCAAGTCCTGAATCGAAGACGCCTATACTTGTGTTAGCCATTATTTTACTCTCTCCTGTGCCAGCTCAATAAGAGCATCAAGCAACTCCTCATAGCCAAGTCCCACTGCATTCCATAGCTTTGGGTACATACTGATATTTGTAAAACCGGGTAACGTATTTATTTCGTTTAATACAATACCGCCGTCTGCGTGCTTTACGAAGAAATCAACTCTTGAAAGTCCCTGACCGTCAAGAGCACGGAATGCACGGATTGAATAGTCGCGGATTTTTTCAATGGTTTCCCGGGGAATATCCGCAGGAATCAGAAGCTCTGTTGAATTGTCATTGTATTTTGCGTCAAAGTCATAGTACTCAACCGTGGGTCTTATCTCACCCACTGTTGCCGCCTTAACGTCACCGTTACCTAACACAGCACACTCAACCTCGTGTCCGTCAATATGCTCCTCAACAAGAATACGACGGTCATAGCACTTGGCATTATTAAGTGCCTCTATAAGCTCACGTCGGTCGTGAGCCTTGCCGATACCTACAGATGAGCCAAGTCTTGCAGGCTTTACAAAGCAGGGATAGCCAAGCTTTTCCTCAATCTCATCGGCTCTTGCCTCGAAATCATCATCGCCAAGAACTACAACCCAGTTTGCCTGGGGAATACCTGCCGACTGAAATACAAGC
Organism: Candidatus Ornithomonoglobus sp.; assembly: GCA_045592645.1. Taxonomy (GTDB): domain Bacteria; phylum Bacillota; class Clostridia; order UBA1381; family UBA1381; genus Ornithomonoglobus. The sequence goes on from JAZNVD010000093.1 coordinate 828, forward strand.
TTTGAATATGTCTTATCCATACCGTTGGCAGATGCTAAAACACCCATTCCCACATAAGGAATATGTGAAAGCTCAAACAAGCCCTGAATTGTGCCGTCCTCACCATATTCACCGTGAAGCACGGGGAATATAACGTCAATATGTATTATCTCATTACTATCACCGCAGACAACAATTCCGTGGTGTGAGCTGTCAGGAGAAATAAATGCAGTTTTAAGGTTTGCTGTATCCTTCTCCCACTCTCCCGGCTCAATCTTTGCCCAGTCGCCTGTGTAAAGATACCACTTTCCGTCACGGGTGATACCTATAGTATAAATATTATATTTTTCCTTGTTCAGGTTATTAAGGACTGATGTAACTGACTTCTGTGAAATGTCATGTTCGGGGGATTCGCCGCCGAATATAACGCATAAATTCTTTTTCATATTATTGTATCATTCCAATCTATAATGTCTATATCTATATCTTACTCCATTTTGAGTAAAATTGCAATAGATACGGATAAATTCCCTTATTTTTCATTAAAGGGAAGTATGACCTTTTTTAAGCTTATCAAGTGCTGCTATGAAATGCGGAGGAAGGTCTGACGTAAACTCCATAACTTCACCCGTTACAGGGTGCGAAAATCCAATGGTCTTTGCGTGAAGTAACTGTCCCTTACCTTTTTCACGGTCTTTCTTTATGCCATATACCGTATCACCTGCAATACTGTGGCCAAGACTTGCCATATGCACTCTTATCTGATGGGTTCTGCCCGTCTCAAGCGCACATTCTACCAATGTATATGCACCAAATCTCTCAAGGACAGTAAAATGGGTTATTGCCTCACGGCCACCCTCAACAATTGCCATCCTCTTGCGGTCTGTGGGATGACGATCAATAGGCTGATTAACCGTTCCTTTATCCTCTTTGAGATTACCGTTTACTATGCACCAATACTTACGCATAGCCTTTCTTTCCTTTAACTGTGCCGACAACACCTCATGAGCCATATTTGTCTTTGCGACCACCAAAAGCCCCGAGGTGTCCTTGTCTATTCTGTGAACTATTCCCGGGCGTACAACACCGTTTATGGTGCTCAACTCGCAATGATACAAAAGTCCGTTTACAAGTGTTCCGTCGGGGTTGCCTGCAGCAGGATGAACTACCATTCCCTGGGGTTTATTTACAACAATAACGCAGTCATCCTCATATACAATATCAATGGGGATGTTCTGCGGTTTTGCTTCCAGTTCTACGGGCTCGGGTACAGATATAACAATCTCATCCCCTGCCTTTACTTTGTCCTTTTTAACGGCACTTTTCCCGTTTAAGGTAACAAGCCCGTCCTCAATAAGCTTCGCCGCATAGCTTCTTGAAATGTCGCTGTTGTCGGATATAAACTTATCAAGCCTTGACACATTTTCTGTGGCAACAATTCTTATCTCATCCATTGTGTTTCTCTCCGTCTTTGTCAAAAAACATTACGTATATGACTGCCGTAACCGCACCCATAACAATGGCCATATCTGCAATATTAAATACGGGGAAATCAAACCATTTGATTGATATAAAATCCACCACATAGCCATACGCCACACGGTCAATGGCATTACCGAGGGCTCCTGCAAAAAACAATACTAAAGCTATGTTTAAAAGCAGACCCTTTGGCTTTGCAACAATTCTGTAAATCAGAACCGCAATCACAAATATAACGGATATTGCACTTAAAAGCCAGGTATTATCACTTAAGATAGAGAATGCTGCGCCTGTGTTTTTAACAAAAATATAATCTGCCACATATGGCAGCTCACCAAACACCTCACCTACTGAAATGTTTTTAAGAATATATGTTTTTGTCAGCTGGTCAAAAAGCAGTATTACTATTGCTACAGCTAACTGCCATATTGCAGTAAATAAATTTCTTTTCCTCATTATAACCTCACATAGAAATAAATTCTATTGCACTATTAATCTCGTCTTGAGTAACGTCTGTTGTACGGATTACCTCACCGATTCTCACGGGCAGAACGAAGCTTAATTTACCCTCTGACTTCTTTTTATCCTTCTGCATAAAGCCAACAATCTTCTCTTTTGGCGGAAGCTCTGCTTTTACCTTGAAGTCATAGTCTTTCAATATGTTAATAATATCAGAAAGCACTGTATCATTTATCAGTCCACGGTCAACGGCAATCTTTGATACCGCCGCCATACCAAGGCCAACACACTCACCGTGAGTCATTTTAAAATTAAAGGCTGATTCTGCTGCGTGACCTATTGTATGACCAAAATTCAGTATTGCACGAAGTCCTGATTCCCTCTCGTCTTGCTCTACAACCTCCGCTTTTATCTCACAATTACGCTTTGACATTTTAATAAGTGTTTCAGTATCAAGTGATTTTATAAGCTCTGCATTGTCCTTTATAAAATCATAGAATCCTTTGTCACGGATAATTCCGTGCTTTATAACCTCTCCCATACCTGACACAAACTGCACGTCAGGCAGTGTCTTTAAAGTGCTTACATTGATATATACAAGCTTCGGCTGATGGAATGCTCCGAGAATATTCTTGCTCTCCATAAAGTCTATGCCTGTTTTTCCTCCAACTGAACTGTCCGACTGTGACAAAAGTGTTGTAGGAATCTGAATAAACCTTATGCCACGCATATATATGGCTGCAGCGAAGCCTGCCATATCACCCACAACGCCGCCGCCAAGAGCAATAATCATACTCTTTCGGTCCAAGCCGTTTCTCACGCACGCACTGCAAATGCCCAGGATTGTATCCATACCCTTATTTTCTTCACCTGCAGGGAATGAATATACATTACTTTCATAGCCTGCATTTAAAAGAATGTCATTTACCTCTTGTGCATATAATTTTTCCACATTGGAATCTGTTACTATAAGAATCTTTTTCGGTGCATTTATCTTCTCAAGCTCGTCAGTAAGGCTTGCAAAACTGTCGGTAAAGCATATATCATAGGAGTTTACACCCAAATTAACATATAGTCTTTCCAAATCACTCGCCTCCTTCTAACGATAATGACGCAACTGCATTTAATTTCATATCTGCACGCTTACCGGATATGTATTCAAAATATCCTGCCGCCGCTATCATTGCTGCATTGTCTGTACA
>JAZNVD010000094.1:0-7745 GCA_045592645.1 Candidatus Ornithomonoglobus sp.
AAATCGCCAACGAATTTGATGGCGTTGACAAGTCCTTTGCTATTCAGGCAGGCCGTGAGATAAGAATTATGGTTAAGCCCGAAGTCGTAAATGATGACGGTATGATAATTGTTGCCAAGGATATAGCTAAGAAAATTGAAAACGAGCTTGAGTATCCCGGACAGATTAAGGTCAGCCTTATCCGTGAAACCCGCGCGGTAGACTACGCGAAATAAGCTCACTGAAAACCAAAAAAACGGAGCAATTGTCAAATACGGATTCATTTCTTACGCCTGTTCGATAAAGGGACAGATACGGATAAATGAAGCCGCAACTTCTACCTGTTTGACATTGCTCCTTTTTTATCTTTTAGGAATGAAAAGTCTGTTTATGTAAGTAAGCTATGAAAATGAGACTTTTTTAATTAAGAATTGAGAGGAAACGGATATGAAAATATTATGTGTTGGAGATGTTGTAAGCCGTGTAGGCAGAGATATGCTTTTTCGTTATGTGGAGGATATGAAATATCGGAAGGGTGTTGATTTTGTTATTGTAAACGGTGAAAACTCAAGCCATGGCAGAGGTATGACACGTTCCTGTTACGATGAAATGAAAAGGGCAGGTGCAGATGTTTTTACCACAGGCAACCACGTCTGGGGTTGTAAAGAAATCCGTGACCTTATGAAAGAGCACGCCGATATTGTACGTCCTCTTAATATGCAGGGTGAGCAGGACGGCGTGGGAAGTATGATTGTAACTGCAAAAAATGGCGTTAAGGTAGGAGTTATTAATCTTATTGGTCAGGTAAATATGCTTCCATGCAATTCGCCCTTTGATGCAGTAGAAAAAGAGATTGAGAGAATAAGAGAAATAACTCCCGTCATATTTGTTGATTTTCATGCCGAGGTAACCTCGGAAAAAATGGCAATGGGGTATTTCCTTGACGGTAAGGTTTCTGCCGTATTCGGAACGCACACCCATATTCAGACGGCAGACGCAAAAATTTTAGAGAATGGAACGGGATATATTACAGATTTGGGGATGACAGGCCCGAGAGATTCCATTCTTGGTATGAATAAGAAAATAATTATCGACAGATTTGTTTCAGGCAATCCCCAGAAGTTTGAGATTGCCCAGGGAAAAGGACAATTCTGCGGTTGTATATTTACAGTTGATGAGAGTACAGGCAAGTGTACGGAAGTTGAAAGATTATACGTGGAGGAGTAATGTTTATGAAACTACAGAAATTTATAAGAGCAACAAAAGAATATTGTTCTATTGCCACACCAGTTGCTGCACCTATTATAAGAAAGGGCTTTGAACTTGATTTCATCCCTCAAAAGGCAGGAATAAAGGTATGTGTTTCAGGCTTTTATCACCTGTATATTAACGGCGAAAGAATAACAAAGGGTGAGCTTGCACCCTTTATAAATAACCCCAATCATATTTTGTATTATGACGAGTATGAGATTGCAGACAAGCTAAAGAAGGGCAAGAATGCCATTGCGGTTATTTTAGGTAACGGCTTTGCCAATCAGGATGTGGATAGCTGGGATTTCGCCAAGGCATCCTTCCGATGCGCACCCTGTACTGCCATTGTATTAGAGGCAGAGGGTGAGGGTAAAAAGCTTGAGATAGAGAGTGACGAAACCTTTAAGGTGCATCCGTCGCCCATACTTTTTGATATGTACCGTTACGGGACTGTTTATGATGCCCGTGAGGAGATAGAGGGCTGTTATGACAGTGATTTCGACGACAGTGAATGGGATAATGCTTTCATTTGTGAGCCTCCCGGGGGAGATATAATGCACTGTACGGCATTACCCGTTACAACACAGTATGAATTAAAGCCCGTATCCATAGAAAAACAGGAGGACTTCCATTATCTTATTGATAAAGACGGCAAGCCTTTTGATTGTACTTATGTAAAAGAAGGCTGGTTATATGACTTCGGCTTAAACTGTGCAGGTATAGTCAGACTTAAGATAAAAGGTGAGAGAGGTCAGAGAATCACTTTGCGTCACTGTGAGGCATTAAGGGACGGCAAGTTCAATATTAATTCAATCTTTACCATAAAAGAGGGATTGGAGAGATTTATTCATCTGCACCAGACAGATACATACTACCTTAAGGGTGGCGAGGAGGAAATTTTTGTTCCGCCGTTTACTTATCACGGCTTCCGTTATGTTCTTGTTGAGGGCTTAAAGCCCGGGCAGGCGACAGAGGACCTTTTAACATATCTTGTTATGAACACGGATATTAAAAAACGCGCAGACTTTGAAAGCTCGGACGAAACTTTAAACAAGCTTTTTGATATGGGTATACGTGCAGATATGTCGAACTTCCACCATTTCCCCACAGACTGTCCTCACCGTGAAAAAAACGGTTGGACGGGTGATGCGTCAGTTTCAGCGGAGCAGTTACTATTGAACTTTGATTGCTCGGAGAATTTCAAAGTATGGCTTGAGAGTGCACGTTATGCACAGATTGAATCAGGTCAGATTCCGGGAATTATCCCTACAGATACATGGGGATATAAGTGGGGTTCAGGTCCCGTATGGGACAGTGCCATTGTAAATCTCCCGTATTACAGTTACAAATTTGACGGAAGAATTGATGTGTTCAGTGAGAATGCAGATATGATAAGCAGATACCTTAAGTATATTGCAGGCAAGCGTGATGAGAAAGGGCTTATTGCCTGCGGTCTTGGTGACTGGTGTCAGCCGGGAAGTGATAATATAAGAATATCATCGCCTTTATGCTTTACTGACAGTGCACAGATTATGGAAACTGCAGAGAAGAGTGCTTTTCTGTTTGGGGTTATGGGCAGAGAGGATGACAAGGCGTATGCCCTGAAGCTACGTGATGAATTGAGAAGTGCCATAAGAGAACACCTCATTGACTTTGATACTATGACAGTTGCAGGTGCGTGTCAGACATCACAGTGTGTGGCTATGAGTGTTGGTATATTTAACGATGACGAAAAAGAGAAAGCATACGCACGCCTTAAGGACTTCATTAAGGAAAAAGATTACCACCTTGATTGTGGTATGCTGGGTTTAAGATATATTTTCCATGTACTGTTTGATAACGGTGACGGAGAGATTGCACTGAAGATGATTACAAGAGAGGATGCCCCGTCATACGGTAATATGATAGCTCTTGGCGGTACTGCGTTGTTTGAGGCAACAGAGCAGAACGGCGTTCAGGAATCACAGAACCACCACTTCTATGGAGATATACTTAACCTGTTCATTACAAAGCTGGCAGGCTTAAGAATTAATCCCAATATGACAGATGCAAATGAGGTTGAGATTATGCCGTATTTGCCCGACGGCATTGATTTTGCCAATGCAAGCTATAACTTCCCTGAGGGCAAAATAAGTGTTGAGGTAAAGAAGATTGACGGAAAGGTGAATGTAAAGGCAGACGTTCCCGTAGGTGTTCACGGTAAGATTTTTGCAAACGGTATTGCAAGAGAGCTAAATCAGGGGATTAATATTCTTTAACACAAGATATCAAAATTATCAAGAAAAATACGGGAATAAGTCAAAAAAATCAAGGATTTTAAGAATATTTTGATGTACAATACACTTGTAATATGAAAATAGGAGAATGACTCAAATGAATATTAAAAAGATTGATGATTTATCTGTTCTTGACGGTGTAGAGCTGTTGTCAGAATATTATACTATTCCTGATGATATTGAAATTTCTGCTACAAAAGGGGAAAATCTTTCAATTAAGTGGAATAATAACGGTGTGGAGATTACATATCCTTTTAAGTCTGCTTTCTTTAGAGCATTGTCACTTCTTGACCTGATGCTTCAAAAGGGAGAGAAAAAGGATGTTGACGAAACCGTTTATTTTGATGAATGCGGAGTTATGTTTGACTTTTCCCGTGGCGAGGTAATGTCTGTTGAGGGCATAAAGAAATATGCCTCATTTATGGCAAGAATGGGACTTAACACAATTTATCTCTATACAGAGGATACCTATGAGGTTCCTGAGTATCCGTATCTTGGATATATGCGTGGCAGATACACAAAGGAAGAAATCGCAGAAATGGATGATTACTGCGACAAGATTGGCGTGGAGCTTATTCCTCATATCCAGACATTGGGACATATGGGAAAATACCTTATGTGGGATGAGGGTGCGAAGTTCCGTGATACTATTGATGTTTTGCACCCCGACCACGAAGAAACTTTTGAGTTTATTAAAAAAGCTATTGTTACAGTATCATCGTATTTTAAGACAAACAAAATTCATCTTGGAATGGATGAGGCCGCAGACCTTGGAAGTGGCAGATATTATGCAAAGCACGGCCCCGTCGACCGTAAGGATATCTTTATGAAACACCTTAAAAAGGTTGTTGATTTTACGGTTAGCCAGGGACTTGTCCCTATTATTTATGATGATACTCTTGATAAGGTTTTATCAGGTAATCAGTATGGTCGTTCGGACAAGGCAGAAATTCCTAAGGAGGTTATAGACCAGCTTCCAAAGGGCTTTATCCCTGCATACTGGTATTATTATTCCGAGGATATCAACATCTATAAAGCTGCGATGGATACATATCAGAAAATGACAGGAGAAATTATTTTCTGGGGCGGTATCTGGACATGGCGCGGTGCACCCTATGATGCAGTTATGACAGAGAGACTTTCTCATCCCGGTCTTATGGCTTGTAAGGAAATGGGTGTAAGAAGGGCGATCGGCAGTATATGGGGAAATGCGGGTGAGTGTAACTATATCCATACACTTCACGGTGCAATGTATTTTGCAGAGCATATGTATAATACAGATGTCGAGAATAGTCTTTTGAAAGAACGATTTGAATTTATTACAAAAGCTAAGTATGACGCGTTCATTGAGGCTTCATATTATCATAACGATTATGATAATTACAATGACTATAAGAGTTATATTGAGAGATACTATGGCAAGCGTTATTTCTGGGCAGATATTCTGCTGGGATTGCTTGATGCGGAGCTTAAGGAAAAGCCTATGGCGAAGTATTACAGCTACAGAGCCGAGGAGTACAAAAAGTATCTTGATAAAAATGACGTATGGTATGAGCATTATCTGTTGTTCTATAAGTTATTTGATATCCTTGCAAAGAAATGTTATGTAGCAGAAAATCTTAAGGATGCATACGATAACGGCAATAAAGATTTTATAAGCGAATGTGTAGAAAGGCTTTTGCCTGAGCTTAAGGATGCGTTTGATGAGACATCAAAGCTTCACCGTAAGATATGGCTTGAGACAAACAAGCCGTTTGGTTATGAGGTTGAGGATATTAAGTACGGTGGTATGATAAGACGCCTTGATACTGCAATCGAGAGATTGTCTGCATACCTTGACGGAAGCCTTTCAACTATACCCGAGCTTAATGAGAAAAGACTTCCTCATACTCCCGGTGGTAATAGAGTAGAATATCATTCAATTATTTCACCGAAGGGGGAGATAAGATAAAATGTATAAATTGCAATCCAAGTATTTAGGCAAGTATGACGTTGCCGTTTGCGGTGGCGGAGTAGCAGGTGTCGGTGCTGCAGTTACGGCGGCGCGTAATGGTGCAAAGGTTATCCTTATTGAAAGCACAGGAGCATTGGGTGGTACTGCAACATCAGGTCTTATGGGTAATATCCTTGATGGCGAGAATAAGGGCGGACTTATTAAGGAATGGTATGATTTTCTTAATGAACACGAATTAACGATTGCTCACCGCGGTAAGAGATTTGACGAGAGTGGCAATCCCGTTCCCGGGCGTCTTGTTGACCATGAAGCATCAAAGTATTTTTTCGAAAAAGTTTGCACCGAGGCGGGTGTAAAGATTTTATTTAACAGTATCCTTTCTGCTGTGGATATGGAAAATGAGCATATAAACTCAATTCTTATTTCAAGTCTGTGCGGAAACTACGAATTAAGTGCAGATATTTATATCGACGCAACAGGTCTTGGCGCATTGTCTGACCTTGCAGGTCTTAAGTGGGATATTGGAAATCCTCCGAACCCCGCAAGCATGAGTCTTATCCTTGGCGGTATGCCCGCTGACTATAACGGTGCAGACAGCGTTGAGGAAAAGGATGCATATGCAAAAATGCTGGCAGATAACGGAGTTTTTGCGTCGGCAGAGCAGGTGTCGGCAAAGCGTATGCCGGGTGCCGCAACCTGGATAATGGGCTTTAACTTTGAATATGATGTTATGCCTGATAATGTGGAAAGATTTTCTGAGGCGGTTTTACATAGCCGTAAAGAGGCATTTGAGGTTGTTCAGGCGCATAAAAAGATAAAAGGTTACGAGAAACTTCATACTCAGGCAACTGCATCATACTTCGGGCTTCGTGAAGGTAGACGTGTTTACGGTGAGTATCGACTGACTGACGATGATATTATTGAGGGTAAGAGATTTAATGACGGCATCTGTCTTGTAACGGCAGGCGTTGATGTACATAAATTACACGACGGCGATACTACAGAAGTGTCAAGAGGTGTAAAGAGTAAGCCCTATCATATTCCCTACAGATGTCTTGTGCCCCTGGGCTGTGATAATATGCTTCTTGCAGGAAGATGTATTTCAGGAGATTTTTATCCCTTTGCGTCATACAGAATGATAGGAAATATGACAACAGTTGGCGAGGCGGCAGGTTATGCTGCAGCTCTTTGTTCAAAGAAAAAAATAAGACCGTCAGAGGTTGACGGTACCTGTGTTGCGGAATTTATGAAAAACCGTGGTCACGAGCTTTAACAGAGATTAACAAACAGGAGAGGATTATATCCTCTCCTGTTTGTTCATTTCACGGGGGGAAATCCCGTATTTCTTCTTGAAAATAAATGAGAAATAGTTACTGTCCTCAAAACCGCATCTGTGGGCAATTTCTGTTATGGTCAGCTCCTTGTTCTTTATAAGATATTCAGCCTGCTGAAGCCGTACAAGGTTTAAGTACTCGGAATATCCGAAGCCCGTTTCCTTCTTGAATATGCGTGAAAGGTGCTCGGGGGTAATAGAGCACACGCGTGCAACGTCATTGAGGGAAAGCTTCGACATATAGTTTTTTCTGATGTGATTTACTGCTTTTTCTATATATTCATTCTTAACGGACGCATTGGATTTTGTATTTGGATATCTGGCAATAAGAATAAACAGTGAATATATAAGACTTTGCAGATAATCAAGAGAGTGCTTGTCAGGAGAATTGTATTCCTTTTCAACCTCTGTGAGAATTTCTCGGATTTTATCGGTAAGTTCATCGTTGTGATATACGTAAAGAAGCTTCTTTAAATCATCAAATACACTTCCCGGGATAAAGAAGTTTGAGCAGTTTACCAACATTCTTGAATATCGTGTATCCATAGGGTATTGGGTGTTATGTATGGTTCCGCCGGGAATAAGAACAAGGTCGCCCTCTGATACCTGATAAGTCTTGTTATCAATAAAATATGTACAGCTTCCGCTTAATAGAAAGTAGATTTCAAACATACCGTGGTAATGCCTTTTTCCACCTATTTCGTTGGTTATAAAGTCTAAATCTTTACTGTAATAGAAGTTTTCTTCATTCATCTGAAACATAAAAACCACCCCTTTTTTAAATTATATCACCATATATCAAAAAAATCAAGATAATCACTTATATCTGTCAAAATAATTAAGGATTTTAGGATAATTTTGATATAAAATGTATTTATAATATAATAAGGGGGACTAATTATGAGTAAAAAGGTTATACAGTTTGGTGAGGGCGGATTTTTAAGAGGCTTTG
>JAZNVD010000095.1:0-2008 GCA_045592645.1 Candidatus Ornithomonoglobus sp.
TATGAGGCAGCTCTAAAGGAAAGCGGTCTTGATGTTGTTGCACGTCCCGAGTTTGACGTTGAGGAAGTAAAAGAGGGCGAGCCCGTTGTGTTCACAGCTCTTGTAACAACACGTCCCGAGGTTAAGCTTGGTGAGTACAAGGGTATAAAGGTGGATAAAGTTGACTATACTGTAACAGATGAAGATGTAGATAAGGAAATCGAAACAGTACAGGCAAGAAACGCAAGAATGATCAGTGTTGATGACCGTGCAGTGGAAAACGGTGATACGGCAGTAATTGACTTTGAAGGCTTCTGCGACGGTGTTCCTTTTGCCGGCGGTAAGGGCGAGGGATATGAGCTTGAAATTGGTTCAAACACATTTATTCCCGGCTTTGAGGATCAGCTTGTAGGTGCAAAGGTTGATGACCTTGTAGATGTTAATGTTACATTCCCCGAGGAGTACCATGCAGAAGAGCTTAAGGGTAAGCCTGCATTGTTCAAGGTAAAGGTAAACGAGATTAAGGTTCGTGAGCTTCCCGAGATTGACGATGATTTCGCAAGTGAAGTAAGTGAATTTGATACATTGGCAGAGTACAAGGCTGATGTTAAGGCAAAGCTTGAAGAAAAGGCAAAAGAAAAGGCAGAAGTTGAGATTCAGAATGCCGTAATTGACAAGGTAGTAGAGAACGCGGAATTTGACCTTCCTGCTGCAATGGTTGATAATCAGATTGAAAATATGATTAACGATATGGCACAGAACCTTGCATATCAGGGTATGAGCCTTGATATGTATCTTCAGTACACAGGTCAGACAATTGACCAGATGAAGGAGATGTATCGTGAACCCGCAACAAAGCAGGTTTCAGCAGGTCTTGTAGTTGATGCAATTGCAAAGGCAGAGGGAATTACAGTAGATGCGGAAGAGCTTGAAATGAACCTTGTTGATATGTCAAAGAAATACAATATGGAGCTTGACAAGCTTAAGGAGCTTATTTCAGAGCCCGAGCTTGAGAATATCAAGAAGGAAATGGCATTTACAAAGACAATAGAAATGCTTGCAAATAACGCAGTAGTAAAATAACACAAAAGACTTATTAATGCCGATGGATTATCTTTTCCATCGGCATATATGCCATTTATGGAAAAATATTTATGCGAGGAGGAATGCATTATGGCAACAATGCCTTATGTAATCGAACAGAACAACAGAGGAGAACGTAGCTACGATATATATTCACGTCTTTTGGAGGACAGAATTATATTTCTTGGCGAGGATGTAAATGAAACAACTGCAGCACTTATTGTAGCACAGATGTTATATCTTGAGGCGAAGGACCCCGACAAGGACATTCAGCTTTATATCAACAGCCCCGGTGGTTCAATAACTGCAGGTATGGCTATTTATGATACAATGAATTACATTAAGTGTGATGTTTCAACTATCTGTATTGGTATGGCGGCATCAATGGGTGCATTTTTGCTGGCAGCAGGTACAAAAGGTAAGAGATATGCACTACCCAGCAGTGAAATAATGATTCATCAGCCGTTGATTTCAGGTGGCGGTCTTAGCGGTCAGACAACAGATATAAAGATATATACTGACCACTTGGTAAAGACAAAGGAAAAGATGAACAGAATTTTAGCAGAACGAACAGGAAAGACATACAAGCAGGTATGTAATGACACAGAACGTGATAATTTTATGGATGCAGAGGAAGCAAAAGCCTACGGTATTGTTGATGAGGTTATCGTATCTGCAAGTGAACGCAAATAAGACTTTTTGAAAGGGTATATATGAACGAGAAAAATATTGAACATATCTGTGCCTTCTGCGGACGTCACGAATCAGAGGCAGGTCCTTTGATTATGGGTCACGGTGCGTGTATATGTATGGAATGTGTGGAAAGATGTCAGGCTATTGTCGACGAGGCAATGCACGATGAGGTCGGTAATGACTTTGACCTTATTGGTGAGCCTCCTCCACCTAAAGAAATCAAGGAATTTCTTGATGATTATATCATAGGTCA
>JAZNVD010000096.1:0-3789 GCA_045592645.1 Candidatus Ornithomonoglobus sp.
GATGACCATATATTGTAAAGGTTAATGTAGTGGGCTAAATTCTCTGTAAGAATCGGACCGTGAAGGGGACAAATTCTTGCAATGTCAAGGTTTGCGGCCTTCTTAAGAACAGTCTGCACCTGCGCACCGTACTTGCCGACAATACCGATATAGTAACGGCGCGCTTCGCAATCCCATTCCTCGTCTGCGTCCGTTGTACCAAACTTGCCGAAAGCATCAGCAGAAAACAGTGTTTTTGTTGATGTTTCGTAGCTTAAAAGCACCTCGGGCCAGTGAACCATAGGTGCTGTAACGAACAACAACTGATGCTCACCAAGGTTCAGGGTATCGCCCTCGCCAACTGCAATCTGTCTGTCTGCATAGTCTGTGCCGAAGAACTGTTTCATCATAACAAATGATTTGGCATTTGATACAATTTTTGCATTGGGGTATTCCTTTGCAAATCTGTGAATGTTTGCAGAATGGTCAGGCTCCATATGGTGTACTACAAGGTAGTCAGGCTTTTTATTGCCAAGTACATTCTTAAGGTTATTAAGCCACTCATCACCAAAGTTTTTGTCGACGGTATCAAGTACGGCAATTTTCTTATCCATAATTACATATGAGTTGTACGCCATACCCTTTTCTACCATATACTGACCCTCAAACAGGTCAATGTCATAGTCGTTTACACCAATGTAGGAAATGTTATCTGTTATTTTCATATCTTTTCTCCTTATCCTAAATAAAAGTCCATAATAAGCATTACCGAGAACCCGACAAGAAGTGCGTATGTTGCACCTCGTGTACCACCGTGGTGGGTTTCGGGTATCATTTCATCTGAAATTACATATAGCATTGTACCGCCTGCAAAGGCAAGTGCAAAAGGCAGTATTGCAGTTGAGATACTCACGGCAAAGTAGCCTATAAATGTACCAATAACCTCGATTACACCTGTAAGAGATGCCGCAAGAAGCGTTCGGCTGCGACTCATACCTGCGGCAAGCATAGGAGCAATAATTACCATACCCTCGGGGATGTTCTGTAAAGCTATACCGCCTGCAATTGTGAGTGCCTCGGCAGTATTACCCGTGCCGAAGCCAACACCTGCGGCAATTCCCTCGGGAAGGTTATGTATTGCAATTGCAAAAACAAAAAGCAGAACCTTGCTTAACTTTTCGTTCTTTTCAGGGTGAGATTCAATATCGACACCTGATATTCTGTGAAGGTGCGGAACAACCTTGTCCATAAGGTTAAGTATTAACGCACCGCAGAAAACACCCAGAATCGTGATAAAAACACCGCCGCCCGTTTCATATTCCAGTGATGGCATAATAAGCCCGAACACCGCCGCACAAAGCATAATACCTGCGGCAAAAGACAGAATCAGGTCGCTGAACCTGTGGGAAATGTTTTTAAAGGCAAAGCCGATAATTGAACCAATTACCGTCGCGCCGCCAACACCCAGTGCTGTCAGCAATACAACATCCATAACTATATACCTCTTTTTTCAGTAGTTTAAGTATATTTTATCATATTTATTTATATTATGCAAGCAGGGTTTGTGCGAAAATCATATTGTTAAAAGGAAATATTTATGATATACTCATTATATACGGAGGTGAGGGTATGAGTAAAAGATTTTTACAGGATATTCTGAAAACTGTAGCGGTGCTTTTAATTACTGTTGTTATTGGTAATTTTCTCCATATAAGATTTGAAACAGATGCCTTGGTGCCGTCGCTTTTTGTGTTGTCAGTGTTTTTGATATCTGTACTGACACGGGGATACACCCTTGGAATTTTGTCTGCACTAATTAGTGTGCTTGCAGTCAACTTTGCATTTACATTCCCGTACTTTGAATTTAACTTTACCATTCCCGAAAACCTGATGTCGGCAATTATTATGATTGTTGTAACAGTTGTAACAAGTGCTCTTACTACCAAGATTATAAACCAGGAAAAAATCAAGATTCAGGCTGAAAAGGAAACGATGCGTGCAAACCTTCTCCGTGCAATTTCACACGATTTGAGAACACCCCTTACGGCAATTTTCGGTGCAAGCTCAACAGTTATTGAGAATTATTCAAATCTTACCGATGAAAGCAAGCTTGATATGCTGGGTGGTATTAAAGAGGATTCACAGTGGCTTATCAGGATGGTTGAAAATCTTTTGTCCGTTACAAAGATAGACAGCAGTAATGTGAAGCTTATTAAGAGCCCAGTTGTATTGGAGGAGCTTGTGGATTCGGTTGTTGCAAGCTTTAAGAAAAGATACCCCACTCAGGCGGTTGAAATATCAATGCCGGAGAAATTTGTTATGGTTTCGGCAGACCCCATACTCATTGAGCAGGTGATAGAAAATATACTTGAAAATGCAGTACAGCACGCCACAGGTATGACACGGTTATGTCTTGATGTGGTTATCAGTGAGGGTAAGGCAGTTTTTAGTATTATTGATGACGGATGCGGTATCAATAAAGAAAAGCTTAAAAATATTTTTACGGGTGATATTATATCAGGAACTGCCGTATATGACAGTAACAAGCAGAATATGGGTATCGGACTTTCTGTCTGTGCCACCATCATTAAGGCACACGGGGGAGAGATAAGTGCTAAAAATAACAAGGATAAAGGTATGACTTTTAAGTTCAGCCTTGATCTGGAGGAAACAAATGAATAATAAATATAAAATTCTCCTCATTGAGGATGAACAAAATATACGCAAGTTTGTAAAAGCACTCCTTGAGGCAAACGGTTATATGGTAATTGAAGCACAGAACGCCTCCGGCGGTATGATGATGGTATCCTCACATATACCCGATTTAATCATTCTCGACCTTGGTTTACCTGACCGTGATGGTATTGAGCTTCTGCGTGATATACGTAAAGACTGGTCTGTGCCTGTAATGGTATTATCAGCACGTTCAGATGAAAAGGATAAGGTTGAAGCGCTGGATACGGGTGCCAACGATTATGTTACAAAACCTTTTGGCGCGGCGGAGTTATCTGCAAGAATACGCAGTATTTTAAGAAATACCCGTCAAAGCTCAAAAAATAACAGTGCGGATATGGAGAAGTTTGTAACGGGCGGACTTACTATTATTTACGATGCAAGAAAGGTCATCCTTGACGGTGTGGAGGTAAAGCTTACACAAACAGAGTTTAATATTGTGAAGTTTTTATCAGAGCATTTTGGTAAGGTGCTTACATATTCTGCCATTATAAAGGAAATCTGGGGGATGTCCGATTACGGAAGTGTAAAAAAGCTTCAGGTAAATATGGCAAACATCCGTAAAAAGCTTAACTTAAAGCCGGGTGATAATAAGTACATATCCAATGAGCTTGGTGTAGGCTACAGAATGCACAACGACACAGAATAGTTATTCTTAACTGCATCTTTACCGATGTTGTGTTACAATAATGTTGTTCCGATAAACATAGGAAGAAAGGAAACAACATTATGGATTTTTTTGACATTTTAACTTTGATAGGCGGACTATGCCTGTTCCTGTTTGGTATGAACGTTATGGGCGATGCTCTTGAACGCCGTGCAGGAAGCAAATTAAGTGATGTAATCGGCAGACTTACAACAAACAAGTTTGCAGGCTTTTTAACAGGTCTTGGAGTAACGGCGGTTATTCAGTCGTCATCTGCAACAACTGTTATGGTTGTAGGCTTTGTTAATTCGGGCCTAATGACACTTAAGCAGTCAATCGGCGTTATTATGGGTGCTAATATCGGTACAACCGTAACTGCGTGGATATTGAGTTTAAGTGGTATTGACAGCAGTAACTTTGTTGTTCAGTTG
>JAZNVD010000097.1:0-3342 GCA_045592645.1 Candidatus Ornithomonoglobus sp.
TATAGGTAAGCCCCCATCATTTTCAGGTGCAGTACTTTGGGGCATTATTGCAGTACTGCCCATAAACACAACCACAAGCACCGCTATAAACCTGAAAAACAAGCCCATATTATGCTTCATTATCGGCTCCACTCCTTGTTGTTTTCTTTACCAGTCTTTCTTTAAGCCCTGTAAACCTCTTGGTATAAGATTCGTTGTACGTCATTTTTTCAACAATCTTTTCATTTCCTACCAGAATAACCATTGACTTTGCACGTGTTATTGCGGTATAAAACAAGTTTCTTGTCATAAGCATAGGCATATACATTGCCACTGGCATTAAAACATACGGAAACTCGCTTCCCTGACTCTTATGAACAGTGATTGCATATGCAAGCTCAATCTCGTCAAGGTCTGTAAAGGGATACTCAATGATTTTTCCGTCATCAAAGGAAATTATCATATATTTCTCCTCTTTATGTATACTGTCGATAATTCCCATATCGCCATTGTATATTCCCATACCTTTTTCGCCATTCTCGGCATAGTATTCCATATCGTAATTGTTTCTGGTCTGCATAACCTTATCGCCCTCACGAAACACTGTGTCACCGTATTTATATTCCTTTTTCTCTTGAGAGGGCGGATTGATGCTCAATTGCAGCATTTTATTAAGCTCAACGGTTCCCGTTATGCCTTTCTTTGTGGGAGTCAGCACCTGAATATCAGAAATTGCCTTTACTCCGTAAGACTTCGGCAATCGGTTACAGTAGAGTTCCGTTAAGGTTTCTGCAACCTCCTGGGGCGTATTCCGACGCATAAAGAAGAAATCCTTTGTGCGTTCCTTTAACTCGGGAAGCTCACCGTTATTGATTTTATGGGCATTTACAATAATAAGACTTTCCTCTGACTGACGGAATATATCCGTCAGCTTTACAACAGGAATTACTCCCGATTCTATCATATCGTGGAGAACATTTCCTGCACCTACCGAGGGAAGCTGGTCATCATCTCCCGACAAAATTATACGCCCGCCGGGCTTTACGGCTCTTAAGAATGATGCCATAAGAGATGTGTCAATCATACTCACTTCATCAAGTATTATAATATCGTGCTCAAGTGGGTTTTCCTCGTCACGGGAAAAGGTATGGGAATTACCCATAACCTGTGCACCTAAAAGGCGGTGTACCGTCTTTGCTTCGTGTCCTGTCACCTGTGACATACGCTTTGCGGCCCTGCCCGTGGGGGCGGCAAGTGCAACCTTTAAATTAAGTCCCTTTAGAATTGAAATTATAGCATTTAACGTGGTTGTTTTACCCGTACCGGGTCCGCCTGTTAAAATCATACAGTTGCCCGTAAGTGCAGTTATAACCGCCTCACGTTGGTTTCTTGCAAGAATTATATCATTCTCTTCCTCAAACTCTGCCGTCTCCTCCTCCGCAAGGCTAAAGGATACAGCATACTGACTCCCCGATTCGGACATCGACTTTATTCTGTTTGCAATATACTTCTCGTCATTGTAGAAGCTGTACAAATACAATACATCTTCATTCTCTACACGGTCATAAATAATATCGCGGTTTGCTATAAGCTCCGCTATTGCGTTTTCCGCCTCTCTTTCCGTAATGTCAAGCATATAAACAATGTGCTCCATAAAAAGAGTCTTTGGCATATATGTGTGGCCGTTTGTATATGCCGCATCACGGAGAATATATGTGACCGCGCAGGCAATTCTCTGGGGGCTGTTCTTGGGAAGTCCAAGATTGTATGCAATATTATCCGCAGTTTTAAAGCTTACACCGTCAACGGCAGATGCAAGCATATACGGGTTTTTCTTTATAACATTAACAGAGTCATTGCCGAAAATCTTATGTATTTTAATTGCCGTGTTTGCCGTTATGTTATACTGTTGTAAAAACATTACGATATTCTGCACGCTTCTCTGCTCATTAAAGCTGTAGCACATAAGATTTGCACGGTCAATACCTATACCCTTAACCGTTGCTATTCTTTGGGGGTCAGTTGCAAGCACGTTGAAAACATCATCGCCAAATGCCTCATAAAGCTTTTTTGCCGTAGCTTCACGGACACCTTTGATAATGCCTGAAGACAGATATTTAATTATGGCTGTGCCCTCTGTGGGCATAACAGTTTCGTACAGTTCAACCTTGAACTGCTCACCGTATTCGTGATGCGTTACCCAGTCACCCGTAAGGCGTACCGTCTCACCCTCGGAAACAGTCGGCATATAGCCTACTGCAAAAAAAGTTCCTTCATCAGGTGAATTTACTTCGCAGATTACATAGCCGTTATCAGGGTTTTTATATACAATATCCGAAACTGTACAATCTATCTCAATTCTCATAAATTACCACTTCTGTTTATATCAATATAATTACAATACCATACATTCTATTATACAATAAAATCACTAAAATGTAAAGGGAAAACCGCATAAAAAACGCCCCGAAAAGGGGCGTTTGATATTAGTTCAACTGAACCGTGCCGACAATATCATTTATGTCCTTAATATTGAATTTATCCATATATGCCAGAATATCACGTTTAACATCAAGAATTAAATCAGGTTTTGCGAAAAGTCCTGTTCCCAATGCAACAAGCTTTGCGCCTGCAAGCATAAATTCAATAACGTCATCACCACTCATAACACCGCCCATACCGATAATGGGTATTTTAACGGCATTATAAACCTGATGTACCATTCTTACTGCAACGGGCTTTACGGCAGGGCCTGAAAGTCCGCCCATATTATTGGCAAGAATGGGACGGCGTGTATTAATATCAATTCTCATACCTAAAAGAGTATTGATAAGTGATACCGCATCTGCACCGCCTGCCTCCGCCGCACGTGCTATTTCCGTCACATCTGTAACGTTAGGTGAAAGCTTAACTACAATAGGCTTTTTACTCTTTTTCTTTACCTCCTGCGTCAACTCCTCAACAACCGCTGCATTTGTGCCAAACGCAAGACCGCCGTGCTTTACGTTGGGGCAGGAAATATTAAGCTCAATCAATGCCACATCACTGTCGGATAAAATCTCCGCCATTTCAGCATACTCCTCAATGGTGTTGCCTGAAATATTGGCAATTACATTTGTATCGAAATCTTTATGAAGCTCGGGCATTATATAGTTTTTGAACACCACAACACCCGGGTTCTGTAAGCCGACACTGTTTAATATACCCGACGGAGTTTCTGCAATTCTCGGGGGTTTGTTACCGCCACGGGGCTGACGTGTCAGACCTTTTGCAGCAAAACCGCCGTATTCATTTAATGAAACGTATTCGTTATATTCGTAACCGAAACCGAATGTACCTGATGCAGTAACAATGGGGTTACGG
>JAZNVD010000098.1:0-5179 GCA_045592645.1 Candidatus Ornithomonoglobus sp.
GAAACTATACTGAAAATGAAATAGTATTTATTCAAAATAAAAATATCAAAGGTGAGTTTGAACAAGATAAAGAATACACATTTGAAAAATTTGATGTTGCAACAAAAAATGATTTAGAAAAAGGTAAAATTTATTTAATTACAGATTTTAATGATGGGGAAAATGTTATAATATGGGAAACAACTTCTACTGATACAAAAACATTAAAAGTTCTTGGTGACGATACATTTGCAGGAGTAATGCAACAATACATAAATGAGGGAATGTTTGAAAAAGCAGAAAATGAGAGGTTGGCTAAAATCGAACAATCAACACAACCCGATACTTCAAGCACTTCCGTAATTGGCGGTGCAGACGAGCCAACAGATATAGTAGTTAAGTCTAATGTTAATGTTTGGTTGGTTGTTGGTATAGGTGCGTTAGTTCTTGCTTTAATTGTGTTACTGCTTGTTGTTAGAAAGGAAAAATAATCAATTTACTATACAGCCTTAGACCTATGTGTTTAAGGCTGTTTTTTTGTGTGACGACATAAAAAGTAGTCAACCAGACATAAATGAGGACAGTTAGCCTTAATATGATTATAATGTAATTTTTAATCAAAGTGAGGTAATGTCTTATGAACACAAAAAAAGCCTATGAATTGATACAAAATATATTGTCTGGATTACCTGAAAAAAGTAAGCAGTCTGTATTAAACAAATTATTTTCTAATGAAAAGTCCAATGCTGACAGTAGCGCTGAAAAGCAAGAACAACTATTAGAGAAATGCAGACAATCCAAAATGGTTGACGGGAAAATGGTATGTCCTGATTGCGGTAGTTTGAATACCATTAAAAATGGGTTCAGAAGTGGAAGACAAAGATATTTATGCAAAGATTGTACATCCTCTTTTGGCGATACAAATGACACATTATTCTTTCATTCTCGCCTTTCTGCCGATAAATGGGAAAAATTAATTTCAATGGTCTTGCTGAAACAATCAATCAGAACAATTGCAAAAGATTTGGGTATTCATAAAAATACTGCCATGTTCAATATCAACCGCATTGCAACAATGCTTGAAGAATATGCCAATACAGATAGTAAGTTTATTAGCATTGTTGAGGCAGACGAATGGTATTATCCTTTATCATTCACAGGAAAAAGGGATAAATCTTTCTTTATAGATGTTCTTGGCAGAATGCCAAGACACCATAGGTCAAGGGCAGAGAAATTAAAATATCTTGAAGATGCAGGATTTGATATTTCCATTCTTGATAATATCAATGATGACCAATCTTCTGTTCTAAAACAAGCAAGTGCAATAAACCATTTAGTAGCAGAAGAAAAGCATAAAAGAGGTATCAGTAATGATTTACTTGCAGTTTTAACATGTGTTGATAGAACACAATCTAATTTTACTAAATCTTGTTGTTTGGGTAGAATAACTACCAATGATATTTCTACTGAATTAAAAGATTGCTTTACAGAGGACACAGTTCTGGTAACAGATAGTCATTCAGCATACAGGGGTTATGCAAAGGCAAATGGCATACATTTAGAACAAATACCTTCAGGACAACACAGTAAAGGTGGTTTTAATCTTGCAAGGGTTAATAGTTATCATTCAAGATTGACAGACCTAAACTATCCCCACAAGGTTGTTGCAAGTAAAAACTGCAATCGCTATTTTGCATTATATCAATGGCAAGATAGAAATAGGAGTAATACCACAAAAGCAAATACAGAGAAACTTATCAATATGGCTTGTCAAAAAGTCAAACTATTTACAAGAAAAGACTATGGAAAAGCACTATTACCTTTTGATACAAAAGGCTTAATTACAATGCCTGTTTAAGACCACCAATACTTATGTGTGACTGGGAGTTTAATAAAAACTAATAGAATTTCTTACCATTTCCATTTTGTTCCAAAAGTCCTCGCCCCAGGTGTAGCTATTCTTCTCTGCTACAATTACATATATCCACTTGCCATTTTGGAATGCAGTGCAACGAACCATAGAATATTCTTTTGATGTACCATATCTGTTTAAATCTGTACTGGTTCTAAGTGTAACTTGTCTTGCTGGAAATTTCCCCACGGTTGTGTCGTTTTCCGAGAGAATGTCAACGCTTGCATCATGTCCAGTACCCCAAGTGCTCTGATGGAACGTTTGTTTATATGTACGTGCAAATCCACTTATATATTGTCTTGGACTTCTAACTGTTTCATAACACAAATATCCGTACGACGCACCTATAGGGTACGAATAAATTTGTATTGATTCACCCAACTCATAATATATAGTTATATCTTCAGGTCCGGGATAATCATCATAATAACTATATCCTGGTTCATATGTTTCAAAAAACTTATATCCCATTCCCCAATCATAAATATAATACTGAGTCGTTCTGTTTCTTTTCATACTATCAACATATTCTTGATAAGCGTTTTGCGAAGATTTTTTGAATCCTTCTAACAGTGAAATATCTTCTTTTGATAAATTATAGCTATTCTTTGTTTTATCACACAAGCTGATTGCTTCAAGATACATCTTATCCTTGATATATTTTTGAATTTGCAAAACCTCATTGATAATATTGTCATAATGTATGGTATTATTTGTTGATGTTGTTTTTTTGCTAAAATAGTCATTCAGTGCAGTTAAATCATTAACTGGTTTGCCATAATCATAAGATAAGATAGGGGTGCTTCCTAAAAGAGCCACATCTGTATCAAAATTAATTTCTCGGCTGTCAGAATACATTAACTGCTTTTCTGTAAGAGTTTGTGATTCTAATGTTACTAAGTTCACAAGAGAAGGACCCTGGTGAGACCAATATTCAAGTACTCCATTGCCAGACGGATAAGAATACAACGTCATATGTCCCCCATAACGTTCGGAAATCTTTTTACTTTTTCCATCAATAAAAGAATAATAATGGTATTTATAATCAGCCTGACAAGTACCAGCTTTCACTATCAATTCAGGAACATTGTTTTTATCTATATCATAAACACAATAAATGTCATTTTCGCTATCATATGACTTTAAAATATTAATATATGAATTTTTAATATCCAAGTCAGACGCAATTACACCAAAACTAAATATATTAAAACATAGAAAAACAAATAAAACCGACACAAATTTTCTTTTCATTACTATTCCTCCCTTTTTGTGTAAAATACAGATAATTCTGCCACTTAACTATATCACTTTTTTTACCATTTGTCAAGAAAAACAAGTATCCTCTAAGGAATACAAATTTTTATTATTTTCTTTTTCTTTCTTTTTGCAAATTCAAAAGTTCTTGCTGCACCTCCCCAATTATGAGTGATGTATGAAATAACAACATCCGCTTTTTGTACCATATATTCATTTCTTTTTGATATAGAAAAACGTTTTGGTACTGTTTCAAGAGGCGGATATTCAGAAGTATCATATAAATTTTTATCATATTCTCTGTTGATATATGGGATTACAAGAACAGATTTAATATGCGAATGATTTTCTTTTAATTCACGAACAACCCTTGCACAAAGCAAATCAAAATCTCCGTAACCTCCAAGCAAAAATTCTTCTGCACCTTGTTGAATTAGTCTTTCAATTTTTGCATACAGTTCTTTTTTTATACTCTGTTTTTCCATTTCCGTTAATGTACTATGTCCGCAAAATGTTATTGTTTTCATATGATACTCCAAATAAAAAAGTGCGTAGCTTGGGCTACGCACGAAAAATGCATAGCCTCAATGCTGCGACACATCTTTCACGCCATACAGGTGCAAAAATAGAGGATGCATTTTTACCAATATAAAATGCACCTACTATGGCTAAAATATTCAGATGTGTCGCAAATAAAGTATAACACAAGCAGGTATATATTGTCAAGAAATAAAAAACAAATCGCGGGACGTCCGGGAGGCCGTCCCCTACATTGATAAATATACTTCTTTTTGTCGGCAAAGTCTTGTAGGGACCGGCGTTTACGACGTCCCGTTTAAACAATACAAGCCTCTCTTTTTCTGCATTATACAATATTATGGGTATATAAAGATTTTCTCAAAAGCCTTGACTATCAAGGCTTTTTGTGTTAATATATTATGAGAAAATATTATACAAAAGGAATGAATAGCAATGGCTAAAAATGATAATAAATTTGTAAAAGACATCACCTCTATGGATGAAGATTTTGCAAAATGGTATACCGATATTGTAAAAAAGGCAGAGTTGGTTGAATATTCATCAGTTAAAGGCTGTATGATAATCCGTCCGTACGGCTATGCAATCTGGGAAAAAATACAAGCTAATCTTGATAAGAGATTTAAGGAATTAGGTCACGAAAATGTGTATATGCCTATGTTTATTCCCGAATCGCTTTTGCAAAAGGAAAAGGACCACGTTGAAGGCTTTGCACCCGAGGTTGCATGGGTAACTCACGGCGGAGCAGAAAAGCTACAAGAGCGTCTTTGTGTAAGACCAACCTCCGAAACACTTTTTTGTGAGCATTTTTCAAAAATAGTTCACTCCTACAGAGATTTACCAAAGCTATATAATCAATGGTGCAGCGTTGTAAGATGGGAAAAAACAACAAGACCATTTTTAAGAAGCTCGGAATTTTTGTGGCAAGAGGGACACACAATCCACGAAACTGCCGAGGAGGCCATTGCAGAAACACGTCAGATGCTTAATGTGTATGCTGATTTCTGTGAAGAAATTTTGGCAATTCCCGTTGTTAAGGGACAGAAAACCGACAAGGAAAAATTTGCAGGTGCAGAACAGACCTACACAATAGAGAGCCTTATGCACGATGGTAAGGCACTGCAGTCGGGTACATCACACTACTTTGGTGACGGCTTTGCAAAGGCTTTTGATATTCAGTTTACCGACAAAAACGGACAGCTTCAATATGTACACGAAACCTCGTGGGGTGTATCAACAAGACTTATAGGTGCAATCATTATGATGCATGGTGATGATAACGGTCTTGTTCTTCCTCCAAACATTGCACCAATTCAGTGCGTGATTGTGCCAATTGCACAGCATAAAGAGGGAGTTTTAGATAAAGCATACGAGCTGTATGAAAACTTAAAGAAGAATTATAGCATCAAGATAGATGCAAGCGATAAATCACCGGGCTGGAAGTTCTCGGAGTATGAAATGAAGGGTATTCCGTTAAGAATAGAATTAGGTCCA
>JAZNVD010000099.1:0-20442 GCA_045592645.1 Candidatus Ornithomonoglobus sp.
CACTCAATAAGGTCGGATTCGTTACCGTGTCTGGGGTGATTTTTGCTGTTATTTTCACCTGACCCGTTACGCCGGTAATCTTAAGCTGAATTCTGCCACCCGTATGGGTTAAAGGCTTTGCATCAGGTATTATTGATACAATAGGCTTCTCAAACTTCTCAATTGCTACCGTGCCACCCTCAACGTGATACTCAACCTTACAACTCTTACCATTCATTGACAGCGTTGCAATATTCTTCCCAGCATCAAGTGTAACATTTGCCTGCTGTGACGGGATAAGATGCCAGTAAACCACATTGTTTGCTGATGCAGCACTGGTCGTATATCCCCCATGATAGCTTTTTATGTTATCAATGTATACATACTTCCCCTGTTCACTTCCTGAAATAAATGTTCCATGGTCTGCAGGTGCATTCTTTGTTCTGTCAAGTCCGGACTCTGAATGAATAGCCCTTCCTTCCATATAGATTATCATCAGACTCGCATCCATATCATATTCTACAGCAAAACTATACCACTTGCCCGCTGTAACAGTTGCTGACGTTGCAACCGCTTGCCATCCGGGTCTCAGAGCATAAACCTTACCGCCTTCTCCGCCTACCTGTAAGCCAAATCTGTTATCACCCATAGGATAGAACTGGAGTGCCTTTGACGCACTGTCAAGATACACATCAAACTCATAAGTATGATGTCTGGTGTTTGTCTTATCATTCCATCTTCCGTCGTTTATATATCTGTTCTCGCCCGTTATCTTAGCAACATTGTTGTTATTTCCAAGCCCAAGCGACTGACCCGATATAATCTGGTAGTTTGTAACCGAATTACCAAAAATATCACTTGAAGTCTTGCCGTCAAAATTCTCTGAGAAACGAAGCTTGCTCATATCAATTTCATCACGTATTACAAGGCTTTCTCTGTTATCTGTAAAGAAGAAGCCTCGTGTTGCACTCTTTACATCCTTCAAAACCTCACTCATATCGACAGTTGCAATAAGTCCCGTATCATCACTTTCAACAAGATTTACCCTCGCAACAGTTGTCTGTGAGCCCTTCATAAGAACAAGATCCTCACCGGAACCGGGATTAGTAATTACCGTGCTGTGACCTTCAGCTCTTGCGGGAACGTATTTCCATCTCAGACCTCCTGATGATGTGTCCCAGTAACCCGACTCATATGTACCCATTCCCATATCTATAAACCAACGTTCACCATTGCTTTCATATATAAATGAGCCAGAGTCAAGCTGCGAGTGTGCGTCTACCGTTTTACCGCCCTTCACGCCAAAGAAGGTATCATTCTTATCCCATCCTTCACGAGCTGTAAGAACATTAAGAGACGTACTCAGTCTGTCATTGGGATATATTGAGTTCTCCTCTATCAGATTCGAATCATGCCACAAAACCGCCAACGATAACGGTTCACCGATTCTTCTGTTACCCTCAGGGAATGAACCCGTATATTCTTTTACCATCTTTGTAGCAAGATTCGGGTTGTTATACATTTTAGCAAGCCACAGAAGTTCAGGAACATAATACTTACCCGTCATTGCATCTCCGTAGTTATATATACCCAGGTTTCCGTGCATGCCAACCTCAGCATCACCTGTTATATCAAGTCCCTCAAGACTCGCAAAGCCTATATCAGTACCAAGAACACTTCTTATACTCTCAATAAACTTAACTGTATAAATAATAGCATATTCCCAATAATGTGGACCCTCGTACCATGCGCCCGTGTTCCACTGGTCAATATTCCACTCATTTCCGCGCACGGAGTTAGATACAAACCACGCACACTCCTCAGGATACACATCCATAAACGCAAGAGCCGCCATCACCATACCACCATTACAAACTGTACCGTGGTTGTTAGATGCTATAAATGCATTAGACATTGGAGTTGCCGTGCTTAAAAATGCATTGTAGCAGGGTTCAAAGGCTTTCTCAAACACGCCTTCCTCAATAACCTTTCTCTGTTCAGGAGTAAATGCGTGATAGAACCAGTCATAACCGATAGCAAAAGCAATCATTGTCTCCGCCACGTCAAGATGCGCTTTAGGATTCCAGTCAGGGAAATTACAAAACGTCTTTAAATCTGCATAGGCCTCATCAACATACTTTCTGTCACCACTTATGTAATATGCAATAGCCAGTGCATGCATATCACTTATAAGCTTACGCTGATCAGATGTTCTTCCCTCGGAACTGTACTCCTGTTTCGGAGGTGAATTTCCTACTCTTGAATCCGCAAAGGCAACAGTCTGATCAACCCAACGCACAAAAGTCTCATCAACCTTTGAATAGTACTTCTCTCTCATCAGGTCAAAATCATCCATGGTCGCAAAAATTCTGGGATGCTGACCGTAGCTTTCACTGTTTTTATAAAGCTCTGTTATATCCTCAGGCTCAGGGCGAAGATAGAATGCAAAGTTATTTAAAGTCTGTCTTTCCTCACTCGTTGACGGTATCTCAAAGCTTTCTGCCAATACCACAAGACCGCTGTTCTTGTTGGCTTGAGGTCTAAACACATTAAGTCCCATAGCCTCAGCTATGTCCGACATGCTTGCATATCCTTCCGAATCTTTTACAATACCTGATGGCGTCTTGATGTTCCATGCCTTACAAAGCTCATCTACGGGTGCATAATATTCTTCATCCTTTAAGTATGGCTTATTATCGAGCATGGTTTTGTTGCCCGCGGGCGATATGCCTATACCGCTTCTTCCGTGAAGTGAATATGTTCCCCTTAAAAGATTTCTGGGAACAGTTTCATCAATCGCTGATACCGTTGTTCTGTCAAGATCAAGCTCTTTGGTAAAGTTGTCAATTTTTCTTCTTACATCTGTTCCTTCATAGACACGCATATTGTCAAATACAACATCAAGGTTTTTTCCTGCCGCCGTACCTATATAGAAAATATCAGGTTTTGCATGGTCGGGATGAATGTTTGAAATCATTGCATTTTCACCCTGATATACGCCATCGAGATAATACTTTACAACACGGAGCTTATAATCTGCTACCGCAGAAAGTGTCATCCAGGTATTCGCAGTCACGTTCTTTGTTGCTACCGCAGGATTTCCAAACTGCAGCCTTGCAGTTGAAGTATCATTTGGATAAAAACCCCAAAGATAATGCCAACCCGCAGAAGCACCATTGCCGTCAACCGCCTTTATATGTGAACTTACCTCACTGTTAACCGACTCAAGCTTTACATCATACTCATACACCATTATATCTGATCTTTCCGAGTATGAATTTCCCATCTGAATATTGGCCGCCATTCCTGCACCACCTGGCAGATATTCCACAGACAAAGCATGTGTTGATTTACCGTTTCTGTCAGTGGTCTGATATTTACTGTCTATCTTAAATGAATTTAAATCATACATAAGAAACGGGCTTTGGTCGCCATCCTCAAAATCTATATACACTAGATTTTTCTGTCCGATTACATAAGCTTCACTGTCTGCCTGAAGTGCATCCCAATCATTAAAACCTATTACCTTCAAGGGAAGGGTGCTGTCAAGTTTAACAGTTGTTGACTGTTTCCCTCCCACAAGGTTTGAAATTCCCATTGTCTTTATAAAGCCAAGCCTGTCATACTGAGCAACTGCAATCTTCTCAGCATCCTCCGCCGTAATAGTAACAGTACCATTGCCGTTATTTTTTATATCTACATTTTTAATTGCAAATGCAGGCGAAATAACACTTAAAAAAATCGATACGCCAAGTATTGTACCCAAAACCTTTTTATTCATGCAACTCGCATCCTCTCTTTACCAAAAAGCATCCTCCTCTTGCCAAGGAGGACACTCTTTTTCATTATAGTCCATTTACGTAATCTGTAACGAAGGACATTGTGCCTGACACGCCTGTAAGAGGCGTGATTTTAGCCGTAATCTTTACATTACCTGATGCCCCTGTTAGCTTAAGCTCAAGGCGTTTACTCTGGTGCTGTCTGCCGTCAGGCTTTGTGGGATCATTCCAGATATCATACATCCTTAACGTAAGCCCGTCATTCTCTGTTTCCTCGAACAACGCCACTACATTTCTTTCGTAGTCACCTGCCTTGGGAGTGGTTGAAAGTGTACCGTTTGAAGAAACCACATAATCAATTCTTACTTTGTGGATTACTCCGTTCTCATCCTCCTGTGTAAGGATAAAACCGTTTTCTACCTCTTCCACTTCACAATTCAGTATAGTAAGTACACCGTTCTTATCTGTATATCTGCGTTCAGCAGTCATTAAGAACCAGTAAATAGTGTTATCTGTACCGTCTAATGTAATCTCATCCTGAATAACAAGGCTCTGGTTGTTATCAACCATCTTGAACTTTCGTGAAGCGGATGTTACATCAAACAACACCTTCGACATATCAACAGTTGCAACCTTACCTTCATCGTCCCATGTAAGCTCTGCCACTTTTGTTTCGTCAGTGCTTACAACGTGGTCTGCAACATTTGCCTCGGGGTTAACAACCACTGTACTGTGGCTCTCTGCCCTTGTAGCAAATTCTCTCCATCTTCTGGCAGTCTGTGAGTTCCACTCAAAATATCCCGTAGAATCATCGTATGAGCCTGTACCCACATCGCGTACCCAACGAATACCGTCACTCTCAAATACGAATGAGCCCGAATCAAGGTTAGAGTGTCCGTCAACACCACCGCGGCCCTTCAGACCCACGAATACCTGACCCTCTGTATCCCATGTATTACGCATAGTAAGAATATCAAGAGCCTCATCATAGTAAACGGTGTCCATATCAAGAATTCCTGCTGATGCCTGTTTTACGGGGTCATACCACAACAGACCAAGAGCTGTATCCTCACCCTTTACCCATGTGTTCTTCCACCACTCTGTGTCAGGATACTGCTTAAAGCCGTCCTTTGACTGCTCTGCAACATACTCTGCAATTGCAGGGTCATTATACTGGTTCGCAAGCCAGATAAGCTCGGGTACTATATATCTTAATTCTACCGTGTCACCCCAGTTGTAAGTATTCCAATAACCATGCGATGCAATTTGAGGCTTTGCAGAAATATCAAGCCCCTGAAGACTGCTGTAGCCCAAATCTGTTCCCAACGCAGTCTGCATTGCAGAAATGAACTTAACTGTGTGCATCATTGTAAGCTCCCAGTAGTTGGGGCCCTCGTACCACATACCTGTATTCCACTGATAAATACTGTTTTCCATCAGCTCAAGCGCTGCTGACATCATCCACTCACATTCTCTCGGATATACATCCATAAATGCAAGTGACGTAACAATTGCCGCACCGTTATCAATTACGCCGTGGTTGTTGTTTGATGTGTAAGCACCGCCCATTGCGGATGCATTTGAAAGAAATGCGGGATATGACTGAAGGATACCATTTCTGTACATTCCCTCTTCAATAAACTTTCTC
Organism: Candidatus Ornithomonoglobus sp.; assembly: GCA_045592645.1. Lineage (GTDB taxonomy): Bacteria > Bacillota > Clostridia > UBA1381 > UBA1381 > Ornithomonoglobus. Next base: position 5,407 of record JAZNVD010000099.1, read on the forward strand.
TGCTCGGGTGTAAATGCATTATAGAACCAGTCATAACCGATTGAAACTGCAGTCATCGCCTCACAGGTATCAAGGTGATGTCCGGGGTTCCAGTCAGGGAAGATGCCCTCATCACAAATCAACTGGAATGTCTTCCACGCATAGTCAACATACTTCTTCTCACCCGTGATATGATATGCCATACCCCACAATGAAAGGTTGTTCTGTGTTTCACGCTGGAAATCCATTCTCAAACCGTCGTACTTTTCGTACTTGGGATATTCCTGCCCTGTCGGGTCATCAAATCCTGCAATTCTGTCATCGGCATACTCAATTAACTGTTCAGCCCAGGCATTTATGTATTCATTCTCCCCTGACTCAACAAGATCGCGGACACGGTCGAAGTCTGCCTGCGTTGCCATAATACGGGGATGCTGACCCTTCATTTCTGATGCACTGTAAAGCTTTGCTACATCTTCCTTTGTAGGTCTTAAATAGAATACATAATCATTTACCTTCTGTAACAATACACCTGTGGGCGCATCGAAGGTTTCTGTCAAAATAACAAGTCCTGAATTAATGTCTGACTCGGGAGTATAAACACTCTTATCAAGGGCATATGCCAAATCCGACAGTTTTCCGTAACCGTCAGAGTCTGTTGTAACAGTTGCGGGAGTGCTGATTCCCCATGCCTTACAAAGCTCTGCTACAGGAACATAAACCTCACCGTTTTTCTCATAGGGCTTGTCAGCAAGTATCTCACTGTTACCTTTACCGTCATATGTATTACCGCTTCTTAAATGGAAAGCAAGCTTTCCGTTAAGTACATTTCTAGCATTTGTGTAATCAACTGCCTCGATGTTATCTTTTTCAACATCAAAGTATATGTCATAAGCATCTATTGTTGTTCTTGGGTGTGTGCCCTCATAAACACGGAAATTATCTATCATAAATTCCTGATGCTTATTTCCTGTACCTGTAATATTTACTATGTCAGGTGAATAAAGCTTTGCATCATATGCTGAATGGAACGCCTGTGTTCCGACAAAAGTACCGTCATAATAATAATCACACATAAGTGTTGAATAATTTACTACCACAGAAACCGTATGCCACTCACCTTCATTTGCAGCTGTAACCGCAAACGCATTATCACGTCCCAAAACAACATTAACCTGGGTGTCGTTTTTAGGCGAAACCGTTATGATTTTCTGCCAGGGATAGCTACCGCTTGAGCCGTCTGCAAGGACAGGCTTAATATTAGAATCAAAAGATGTATTCGCATCAATGATATTAAAATCATATTCATAAACAACCGCATCTGATGTTGTTGTTACAAGACCTGAAAACTGTGCGTTATAGCTTGTACCGTTAAGAGTAGTTCTCTTGACATACATCGCCTTTGTAACATCGCCGTTTTTATCCGTAGTTTCGTATGTATCGTTCATCTGGGCAACACCCTGATGATACATTACATAAGCACCTTGTTTTTCTGAGTCAAAATCTACAGCTGAAATTGTTCTCTTACCAACTTTAGTTGCTTTTGTATCTGCCTTTAATGTGTCCCAGTCATCAAACGCAATAACCTTAATGGGCATTGAGCTGTCATATTCTACAGTTGTGCTCTGCACTCCTCCGATTGTGGCAGAAATTCCCATAGTCTTTAAAAAGCCCAATGTGTCATACTGTGTAACTGCAATCTTTTCAGCTCCCGAGCCTGTTACGGTCACTGTGCCATTACCGTTATCAGTAACTTTAAGATTGGTCAACGCAAAAACATTTGTTACAGACGATGCCATAACAATTGCCATTACTGCAGAAATAATTCTACGTTTTACACTCATCAATTAAACACTCCCTTTAAATAAAATCATTTATATCAAACTAAATATATCATACCATATTATGTGTATAATTGCAATATTTTTAACAAAAAAGCATCCCGCGAAAACGGGATGCTCGCCATAATATTTACCACGCATCAACCTGGTCAGGCAAATCAATATCACTTGCTTTAAATGACATCTTCTCTCCCGACTTGATTTTCTTTTCATAATCTTTCAATGCACGGATAACGTACTTACCAAGGAACAGAATCACTGGGATATTAATAACCGCCATAGCTCCCATAGTTACATCTGCAATACCCCATAACAGGTCTGCATTTAAGCCTGCACCGACAAAAATAACAAGTGATGCAATGATATAATACACTGTAAGCATTTTCTTGCCCGGCTTATGACCAAGCATATAGAACAAGCTCATATCGACATAATACAGGTTTCCAAGAAGTGTTGTAAAGGCAAATAAAATCATTGCAACCGTTACAAACACAGGTCCGAATGTACCTAATGCTGTCTGCATTGACTGCTGAACATACACAGCTCCTGAAATTTCAGCTGTAGGCTCAACACCTGATGCCATACACATAAATGCAGTAGCAGAGCATACAAGCAAAGTATCAAGGAATACTGACAATACCTGAACAAGTCCCTGCTTGATGGGATGAACAACCTCGGCTGACGCTGACGCATTAGGAGCTGAACCCACACCTGCTTCATTTGAGAACAGTCCACGCTTAATTCCATACATTACACACGAGCCTGTAAAGCCACCGAATATCGCAGTAAAATCAAATGCTTCCGTGAATATTCTTGAGAATATAGCAGGTAACGATGTAATATTAATACACACAATTACCAGTGCCACAAGAATATATAAAACACCCATCACAGGAACAAGGAAACTTGTTACGTTAATAATTCTCTTTCCACCGCCGAAAAGACAGTAGCCTACAAGTACAGCGATAACTCCTCCGATTATCCAGGGTGATACCGCAGGGTTATAAAAACCATATACGGAGAATGTTGACTGAAGGTTAAATGACGCCAGCATATTAAAGCCAAAACCATATGTAAGAATCAGGAAAATTGAGAATAATATTGCAATAAACTTACCAAGGGTACGATTCTTTTTAAATGCCGCCTCAATGTAATAAGCAGGACCGCCGTACCAGCCGTCAGGGCCTTTTCTCTTGTAAATCTGTGCAAGAGTACTCTCAACAAGTGCAGATGCACCGCCAATAATGGCAATTATCCACATCCAGAAAACTGAACCAAAGCCACCCAGACAAATGGCAGTAGATACACCGATAATATTACCTGTACCAACACGTGATGCAGTTGACACCATAAGTGCCTGGAATGAAGAAACGCCCTTTCCGTCAGAGGGTTTTTCCGTCACTGACTTAATCTGCTGTCCGAAAAGTCTGAACTGTGCAAAACCAGTACGAACAGTAAAATAAAGTCCGCACAAAATAAGTAAAATTATAAGCACATATGTATACAGTGCATCATTTATGCTGTTAACAACAATATCAGCATAATGTAAAATAGTATCCAACATATAAATACCTGTCCCTTTCAAATATAATAGACATATTTTATCATAAAATGACAATAATTGCAATAAAAAAATCGCAGACACTCATATGTGTCTGCGATTTTTCAATATCTGTCTCTGCGTTTTTTTACTCCATAGTTCCAAAGCATTATCAAGAGAAGTCCTCCCACTATGGTAACACTTGTAATATGCACCCAGGGTTCAACCTGATTTTCAATTTTCAAGTCTTCCCATAAGCTGTTCTGCAAAAGCAACGTATTGCTTTCAAGACTTTCAAAAAACTGTGTTCTTATTCCCAACTCCCCGGGATATAAAATCTCCATTGCCTCCTCGTTCCAATCGGTCATATCGGCAATATAGGTTTCGTTATTTCTTACATTATCAAGAGGTGAAGCGTACGCAATATATTCTGCATTGGCAACTGCAATATCATCAGATAACATAAAGTTTATATAAATTTCTGCCAGCTCCTTTTCCCTTGCACAGGTGGGAACACACATAGAATCAACAAAAATGTTTGTTCCCTCTTTGGGATAATAGAACTTTAAACTTTCGTTACTGTCGTGCATTGTTAGATAGTCACCTGCATAATACGGTGCCGCTGCTGCAGAGCCGTTTTTCATTTTGTTGAAAATCTCGTCCATTACATAGCTCTGAACAAGCGGCTTCTGCGTCTTAAGTTTTTCTGCTGCATTTTCCCACACCGTAACATCGGTGGTGTTTACATCCCCGCCAACTGAATAAATTGCAGTGCCGAAAGCGTCACGGGGGTTATTAAACTGCAAAATCCTACCCTTGTACTTCTCATTCCATAATAAATCCCAGCTGCCCGTATCTGCCTCATCCACCATTTCCTCATTATATATAACTCCAACCATTCCGCAGGTATAGGGCACAGAATACTCATTATGGGGGTCAAAGAACAAATCGCGGTAACTTTCGTTTACATATTTATAATTGGGGATATTACTAAAATCAAGCTTTTGCAGCATCCCCTCACCTATCATTTTCTCAATCATATAGTCGGAGGGAATTATAACATCGTAAGAGGCTGAACCGCTTTTGATTTTATTATACATATCCTCATTACTGGCATAAGTGGTGTAATTTACACGAACCTCCATACCCAATTCATCACGGCAATAGTTCTCAAACTCCTCATTGATATTCAAGGTTCCCTCTGAACCATCGGAGATGTACTCGCCCCAGTTATACACATTAAGTGTCAGAGCTTCCTCACTCTTTGAACATCCGCACAGGCACAGGACAAAACCTATCAAAATCAAAAGCTTTCTCATTTTATCCCCGCCTTTCTCTCTGCTCCTTTACCCTTACCCGTAACATTTGACAGTACCATAAGAGTGGTAACAGCTACAATCATAAGGGTTGATAAAGCATAAATATCAGGCTTTACCTCTTTCTTGGTCATTGAATAAATGAGCAGGGGCAAGGTTTGGAAATCGTTGCCTGTTGTAAAATAACTTATAACGAAATCGTCAAGGGACAGTGTAAATGCCATTATAAAGCCTGACACAACACCCGACATAATATTAGGCAGCTCCACCTTGAAGAATGACTGAATGGGTGTGCAACCCAAATCCTGTGCCGCCTCGGGTAACGCTTTATTCATCTGCATAAGTTTCGGGCGTACAGACAAAATCACATATGGCAGACAAAAGCTGATATGTGCAATTAAAAGTGTCCAGAAACCAAGCTTTTCCTCTGTCTTTAAGATTGTTCCCACAAACACAAACAGAAGCATCATTGAAATACCCGTTACAATATCAGGGTTCATCATGGGAATATTGGTAACTGATAAAACTGCACTCTTTGTTGCTTTTCTTTTGAACTTTGAAATTCCCACAGTTGCTGCCGTACCGATAACTGTTGAGATTACCGCACTGCTTATGGCAAGAATTAATGTATTCTTAAGAGCATTAAAGGTTTCTGGGGAATTAAATAACTCCTTATACCAGTACAGGGACAAGCCTGTCAGTTCGCCCGTGTTGGCGGTTGAATTGAAAGAGAAAAGCATAAGGACAAGTATAGGTATATACAAAATCGTAAATACAAGTGCAAGATACACTTTAGAAACTGCTTTCATTACTCTGCCCCTCCCTTCTCGTCTGCAAACTTATTCATAATTGCAAGGGATATAAGAACAAGCACCATCATAACAAGTGATATTGACGCACCCACGTTATATGTTACGCTGTTCTGGAACTGTCTTTCTATTGTGTCACCGATAAGTTCAAAAGTGCCGCCGCCAAGTTTTTGTGAAATATAGAATGTACTTATTGATGGCACGAACACCATCGTAATTCCCGATATAATACCTGATGCTGACAAAGGAAGGACAACCTTTGTAAGGGCACGTATCTTATTACAGCCTAAATCTGCCGCAGCCTCCGTCAAAGAAGAATCAAGCTTTGAAATGGTTGTGTAAATGGGCAATACCATATATGGCAAAAAGTCATAAACCATACCAAAAATAACTGCACCTTTAGTGCCAATCAGGTGTACTTTACCAAGGTTTAAGTAAGCCAGCACGGTATTAAGAAAACCGCCGTCGTCCATAATCGCCATCATCGAGTATGTTCTGATAAGCAGATTCGTCCACATAGGAAGCATAACAAGTGTTATCATTATTCTCTGTGACTTTTCACCGCTTTGTGCAATTATATATGCAAGAGGATAACCTACCACAAAGCATATAAAGGTTGCAATAACCGAAAGACTGATGGAAAGAGTAAATGTTCCCACGTGCTCCTTCAAAGCAAAAATATTATCAAAAGTAAACCCACCGTCAGGTGTGGTAAAGGTATAATACACCACAAATATAAGGGGTGCTATTATAAATAAAACTGACCAGACAATGTGCGGTGTTGCACAAAGTCTGCCAAGTCCGCCTTTTACCTTCTCCATTACTTACTCCTCCACAGTTTCTGCGTCCGATAACTCCTCAATCTCGTCACTGAAGGTCGAATAATCGCCGTACTGACCCGAATATTCACTCTTCTTCATAATGTGAATTGCGTCAGGTTCAATATATATACCAATCTCTGCCTCAGGTGCTACATAGTCTGTTGACTGAATCATCCACTTAAAACCGTTAATATCAACAATAATCTCATAATGGACGCCCTTAAAGGTAACTGATGTAACAACGCCCTTAAGCATACCCTTTTCAATCTCTACTACGTCCACATCCTCGGGACGGACAACAACATCTACAAATTCATTCTTGCCGAAGCCTTTATCAACACAATCAAAGGTATGACCCGAGAATGTCACCTTAAAGTCCTCATTCATCACGCCGTCAACGATATTACTCTCACCGATAAAATCTGCCACAAAGGCATTTACGGGCTCGTTGTAAATATCCGTAGGCGAACCAATCTGTTGAATTTTTCCATCTGCCATAACCACAACCACATCAGACATTGACAATGCCTCTTCCTGGTCATGGGTAACATATATAAAGGTTATGCCTGTCTGCTTCTGTATCTTTTTAAGCTCATTCTGCATATCCTTTCTTAATTTCAAATCAAGCGCTCCGAGAGGCTCGTCAAGAAGCAGTATTCTCGGATGTGAAATCAATGCTCTGGCAATTGCCACTCTCTGTTGCTGACCGCCCGAAAGCTTTGTTACATTCTTTCTCTCAAAGCCTTTTAATGCCACAAGCTCAAGCATTTCCTTAACTCTGCGTGTAACCTCGGCATTGGGTATCTTCTGTAAACGCAATGAAAAGGCAATGTTCTCAAACACGTTCATATGGGGAAATAACGCATACTTCTGGAACACCGTATTAATATGTCTTTTATGAGGGGGTACATCATTTATTTTCTTTCCCTCAAAATACAAGTCACCGCTGTCAGGAGTTTCAAAACCGCCTACAATTCTTAAGGTTGTAGTTTTACCGCAGCCTGACGGGCCAAGAAAAGTCACAAACTGCTTGTCATAAATATCAAGATTGATATTGTTAAGGACAACTTCTCCGTCAAACTCCTTGGATATATTCCTGAATTCAATTATCTTTTTCATATGCTTCCCACCTTTATAAACAAAAAAACGGTAAACGATTATACACCGTTTACCGTGAAAAATACAAATATACCATATAAAAAAGCGGCATATCTAATGGATAGGTTCGAGAGTTTAAGTAAAGATTGTTTACGCGTACTCTTATTGACCGTTTCACAAGTCCGATGTAAAAATCGCATATGGTTATAAAGTAACCAACTTATAAAATTTGAGCTTTTAACTCAATCAATAATGCAGTCTTTGACTGCCATCCGATAAAATATCGGTGTTCGGCGTTCGACCCGGCTGTCCGTGTGGCCTTGGCTTGAAAAGTCAAGCGGTCGTACATTCTCACCCTTGGAAATCCTATCGCATAATTTGTGTCAGAGACACCCGCCACTTCCAATTGTTGATGATAGAATAAGTATAACATAATTTATTGTTTGTGTCAATAAAAATTTAGTCGAAAAAAGACCTGCCCCCGGGCAGGTCTTTTTTCTTATTGAGCTTTAATCAATGCACTTATTGCATTTCTCATTCCGCTACCCGCTGAGCCGGGATAACTTACAACTATCAAATCATCAAACTGACATACCTCGTTATAGAACTTTACAAGGTTAAATTCGCCGTGGTCTGCACCGGAATTAAAACCGTTCCATGAACGGGGGTCAATTATGTACACTTCTTCATAGTTATTAATTGCCCATGTTGAGAATGCATTACCAAAGGATTCTTTAATAATAACTGCCTTTTCACCGTTCTTGACGTCAGTTGTATACTTAATTAGCGGCATATCTCCACCAATAAATGTTGTGTACTTTTCATCGTCAAGGTTTATTACCTTACTCTCACGCCATTCATTTGTCAGGTACATATCAAGATAAATGCTGCCCTTATAATTTACAACAGGCAAAAATCTCTCCATTGTTTCGGGATTGTTAACCAATGCACTCTCACCCTCTGTCCCTGACAGGAAGTTCATCCATGAGCCGACAAAGCCTTCAACATTATCCTGCGGGAAAGCAGAAAGGTCCGCAATTTCCTCTCCCTTTGCCGATATAAATGCCTTGTACGCATAATATGCACCACGCTGTGTCCAGTGGTGGTCTGTTGAAAAATACAAATGCTCGTCTGCGTGAGGCCACATATACTTGATTACATTTACAGGCATTACATTTTCATTAAGGTTGGCATATATTGTTCTTATACCCGAAATCTGGTCACTGTAAATTTCACGGGGGCCGTAGAATTCTGTCATTGACGGAACTGCAACATCATACACCTGAACGCTGGGCAGTGCATCTGCAAGTGAGTTAATAACCTTTGCATATTCTATACAGTTGCTTTCAGGATAAGCAAGCTCCTCCATTGCATATTTGTTATCAACAATTGACACCGCATTAATTGTCTTAACATCGCCCTCTAATCTGTGTCTGTCATCAATATATGTATCAGTCATCAAATCACGGAACGGACGTTCCACCAATCTGAATTCGCCTGCAAAAACAAGCTTGTCCTTACTGAAATGCTCAAACATCTGTGACGGGATATACATAAGTCCTCCACGCTTCATAACAGGAAGATTGTATTCAACGGTTTTTCCTTTATGCTCAAGGAAATTCTTGTCCTTATAAATATAAGTCGTATCCTTGTCTGCGGTTGCAGTAACCGCACCCTTTGCGTCATCCCAGCCAAGAGTATAACCGCACAAAGGCAGAATATCCTCTACAGGCAAGTATATTTCATTATCACATATAAACGGTTCTTTTGTGAATTTGAATTCCTCATCATCAACAAAGAACGTTGTGGTTGAACCTGTGATTTCAATCGTTCTTCCGCTTACACTCATCATCACTACTACCGCAAGTATCGCAGCCACAACCACGGCTCCTGCCAGAACCGCAAAAGCCTTCTTTCTGATATGTATTCTATGGTTTTTCCCCTTCATTGGTTTATATCCCCCTAAATGTCTACCCTGTTTCTTTTTCCACCTTTAAAAAACGCATCAATATTTTCTGCAATTTCCATCATACATCTTATGCGTGCCTCGTATGTTGCCCAAGCCATATGAGGTGTAAGAATTACATTGTCCCTCATCATTACCTTGTTGTACGGGCTCGTATCCGACATGGGCTCACCGTTATAAACGTCAACACCAATACCGCCGATTACACCATTTAAAACCGCATCACACAAGGCTTCCTCATCAAATACCGCACCGCGTGCAACATTAATTACAATGGCATTCTTTTTCATTTTTGCAATTTTTTCACGGTTTATAAGTGACCTTGTTCCGTCATTCAACGGTAAATGAACAGATATTACATCCGCTTTTTCACATAATGAATCAAGGTCAACACAGTTATAAAGCACATCAACACTACGGTTATATGCAATAACGTTAAATCCCAGACTTCTTGCCATTTGTGCCACACGTTTACCGATTGCACCAAGGCCTATAATTCCCCATGTCATAGTTGAAAGCTCGTGGAATACAGGTGAAACACTGTTTTCCCGTCCGCTTTTTGTGTAGCTTCCGTCAGTAACATAACGGTTATATTCTTTAATATGGTTTACCAGTGACAACGCCATTGCCATTGTTACCTGTGCCACACTTTCCGACGAATATCCACGGACATTGCAAACACCTATTCCACGCTGTCGGCAATAATTCAGGTCAATATTATCGTATCCCGTTGCTGTTACGCAGATAAGCTTCAATGACTTTGCACTGCCTAAAGTTTCTTCATTCAAGGGGAGCTTGTTTACAATAACAACATCACAGTCTTCAACACGGAAACGAATTTGTCTGCGGTCTGTTTTTTCGTACACATCCACACGTCCAAACCTGTCAAACATTGACAAATCTATATCCTCACCTAATGTTCCTGCATCAAGAACTGCTATTTTAAGCGATTTTCCCATTATCTCTCCCCTCCCTCAAATTTTATAGACAAATTTAGGCGAACACACAAGTCCGCCTAAATATTATACTAATGCTGCCATTTTATCCCATAACTCCTGATAATCTTTTTTCATATTTATGGGACGCATATTCCTGTCCACAAACCCGTGGACGGTTCTGCCCTCAGAGGTCTTTGTCATATCCTTTTTACGAATTACCTCGTAAAGGAAAGATATTCTTGCAACGGACAGCTTTTCTATCCTGCACCTTATTATAACCTCATCCTCGTAGGTCAGCCCCTGAATATATTTGCAATGTGTCTCCGTTAACGGCAGAAGAATACCCATATTCTCCATTTCGCCATAAGTAAGGCCGATTTTCTTTATAAACTCACCGCGTGCTATTTCAAACCAGGGATAATAACGGGAATGATGAACAATTCCCATCATATCTGTTTCAGAATAGCGAACTGTAAGCTCTGTTTCTGATATATATGCCATAGTTATATTGATAGCTTTGCAACCAGGTCAATAAGCTCTTTTGTAGGAGTCTTTGTCATTTCAAGACCCTCGTTAATGTCAACATCGGAAACCTTTCCGTCCATCATTCGTACGATACGGTTTGCCTTGCCCTCAAGTAACAGTTCAACGCATCTTGCACCCATTTGGCTTGCAATAACACGGTCACGGACAGTCGGTGCACCGCCACGCTGAACGTGTCCAAGGATTGTTGCTCTTGACTCAATACCTGTGGCTTTTTCAATTTCCTTTGCAATGTCAATTACACCGCCGACACCCTCTGCAACAATAACGATTGCGTGTTTCTTTCCTCTTGACTTTGCCTCAAGGATAGGACGAAGAACGTCCTCGTCAAAATTATAAGCTTTTTCAGGTATAAGCACAACATCCGCACCGCAGGCAATACCTGCCTCAAGGGCAATATATCCTGCATGACGTCCCATAACCTCAATTACTGAACATCTCTCGTGTGATGATGCTGTGTCACGAATTTTATCCACTGCGTCCTTAACAGTATTAAGACAGGTATCGTAACCGATTGTGTATTCAGAACAGCTTATATCATTATCAATAGTACCGGGCATTGCAATCGTAGGCAAGCCTGAATTTGATAAATCACGCGCACCACGGAATGAACCGTCACCGCCGATTACAACAAGACCGTCAAAACCAAATACGTGTGCAATCTGGATTGCCTTGTCCACGCCTTCCTTTTCCTTAAATGCAAGACAGCGTGCCGTCATAAGGGACGTACCGCCTCTCTGCAAAATATCACTTACTGAACGGGAATCCATCTCAACAATCTCACCGTTAATAAGACCGTTATAGCCTCGCATAACGCCGCAAACCTTTACACCGTAATATGCACCCGTTCTCACTACTGCACGGATAGCTGCATTCATACCCGGAGCGTCGCCGCCCGATGTAAGAACACCTATTGTTCTTATGCTTCTGTTTTCCATGCTTTTCCCACCTTTATATAATCTTTTTTCTTTTTAATTCTCCGCGTCAAAAATAATATCCTGCGCGGTTTCAAGCTCTGTCTGGGGAACTAAAATCTCGTACACCAGACCTGATTCGTCGCTCTCTACGCCTCTTGCTTTCTGCATAGTCATAATCTTATGCTCATCAAGAAGTGAAAGAATTTTATCCACCTTGGATTTATCCTGCGACATATAAACAACTGTCCACATAATTCTCTCCATATCCCATTTGTGCTTCAAGGGATTTTAAAACCTGTTTTTCCATACTAAAATATAATATAACATTTTCGCAAAAAATTCAACTGTTATTTACAATAATGCTACAGAAAAACCAGCGAACTATTTTGTCTAATTTAACAATAAAATGTCATTTCTTAATTGCCACATTTTCTTCGCCAAATTCACTCTTAAGTGCACGCAGTCCTGCATCTGTGCCGTCAAAATACAGTCTTTCTGGAACACGTACCACTCTTTTGGTATCCTTAAAGAACAGGCGAACCTCCATCTCACCGCCAAAGGGTGTGAGTGCCTTTGCCACGTGTGCGAATATCTCGTTATTATCCTCCTCAAGTCGGATATATAAAATTCCCGAGGGAGTGTTCCCCCCAATGGCACGGGAAACCGGCTCGATTGAATTTAAAAGGATTTTTGGCTCTTCATCCTCACGAAGGGACAATGTACCGTAAACCATTACAATATCACCTTCGTTCATCTGGTGCGAGTATCTCTCAAGAACTTTAGGAAATACAAGAGCTTCAACAGAGCCGTACGCATCCTCAAGAGTTAAAAATGCCATCTGCTTGTTATTTCTTGTGATTTTATTTTTGCGTCCCTCTATAATGCAACCAAGAACAATACTGTCCCCGTCCTGCAAGCCTGTAGAGGTAACCACATACTCGTCATCCTCGGTCTTTATAACACTTTCATTAATCATCGAAGTGTTATGCTTTGTGATTTTCCTTAACTCTAACTCATACTCCTCCATAGGATGTCCTGAAAAGTACATACCTGTGGACTTTTTCTCAAGTCTTAAAAGCTCGCGTTTTTCATACTCATCAACATCAGGAAGGACTATTTCGTGAGTTTCCTCCAAATCATCAAACAACGACATCTGTCCTGCAATGTTGTTTCTCTTTTTATCCGTTGCATCCTGTAATGCAAACTCGTGTGCCATCATCAACGGTCTGCGTTTTAAGCCCATTGAATCAAAAGCACCGCAGGAAATAAGACTCTCTACTGCACGTTTGTTTATATCTGTCCCCGTCAATCGGTTGATGAAGTCAGAAAAGCTCTTATATTCACCTCTTGCGTCACGGTCACGGACAAGGGCTTCAATAAATGCACGGCCTACGTTTTTAACTGCCAGAAGTCCAAAACGGATTTTGCCGTCCTCAACCGTAAAGTCCATACGGCTCTTATTAACATCGGGAGGCAGACGGTCAATGCCCATCTCTTTACAGTTTATGATATAATGGTTTATTTTATCCGTATCCTCAATCGAGGAAATAAGTGCCGCCATATATTCAACGGGATAGAAAGTCTTAAGATACGCCGTCTGGTATGTAACAAAAGCATACGCCGCAGCATGGGACTTATTAAAGGCATAGTTGGCAAAATCATTAATCTCATCAAATATTGATATTGCAACACTTTCCTCTATTCCCATATTTATACAACCGGGAATACCTTCGTCAGGATTACCGTAGATAAAGTTCTGTCTTTCTATCTTCATCTGTTCGGCTTTCTTTTTTGAAATTGTACGACGCATCTGGTCCGCTTTACCCAATGAATATCCTGCAAGAGATTTTACAATCTCCAATACCTGCTCCTGATACACCATACATCCGTAGGTGACATCAAGAATCGGCTCAAGCTTCGGATGCTTGTAAGTAATATCCTGCGGATTCTTCTTATTGTGAATATATCTGGGAATCTGCTCCATGGGACCGGGGCGATAAAGGGCGATACCCGCTATTACATCCTCAAGACTGTCAGGCTGAAGCTCTGTCATAAACGACTGCATTCCCTGACTCTCAAGCTGAAATACGCCTGATGTGTTTCCCGTTGATATAAATTTAAATACCTCGGGGGCATCGTATGACATTGAATCAAAGTCAATCTCAATGCCTCTTGTATCCTTTATAAGCTTCTTTGCATTTTCAATAACCGTAAGGTTGCGAAGTCCCAGAAAATCCATCTTAAGAAGACCAAGACTCTCAACTGTATCCTTGGGGAACTGTGTAGTAATAAAATTATCCTTGTTCAGTGTCAGTGGCACATAATTTACAATAGGCTCACCCGTAATAACGACACCTGCTGCATGGGTGGAAGCATGACGTGAAAGTCCCTCCAATGCCTTTGAGGTATCGATTAACTGTTTTGTATCCTCATCCTCATTATACATTGCCTTAAGCTCGGGCACTGTTTCCAACGCACTTTCAATTGTAGCGGTCAGCTCACGTGGAATAAGCTTTGCAACCTTGTCAACATCCTGATACGGCAAACCCAATGCACGACCAACGTCACGAATAGCAAGACGGGCTTTCATTGTACCAAAGGTTACAATCTGTGCCACGTTTTCCTCGCCGTACTTTGATACTACGTATTCAATGACCTTCTGTCTGCCCTCGGGGGCAAAGTCAATATCAATATCGGGCATACTTACACGTTCGGGATTTAAAAAGCGTTCAAAAATAAGGCTATACCTTATGGGGTCAATGTTAGTAATACCCAAAGTATAACTTACAAGGCTACCTGCCGCAGAGCCACGACCCGGGCCAACGGCAACACCGTGTGTTTTTGCATAAGTAATAAAATCGCTTACAATCAGGAAATAATCCGTAAAGCCCATCCGTTCAATAACACCCAGCTCGTAGTCAAGTCTTTCCTGAAGCTCGGCGGTTATATTTTTGTAACGGCGTGAGAGTCCTTCATTACAAAGTCTTGTCAGATATTTGTGTGCATCCTCATTATCGGGCACATCAAACTTAGGCAAATGACGGGTGTTAAAGTCAAAGTCAACCTTACATCTGTCAGCAATTTTTTGTGTGTTGTCACAAGCCTCGGGGATATAGTTAAAAATCTCCCTCATTTCGGCCTCGGACTTTATATAAAATTCCTCCGTCTTAAATGTCATTCTGTCTTCATTTTTAACGGTTTCCTCCATCTGTATGCACATAAGCACATCCTGATAGAAAGCATCTTCCTTTGTAAGATAATGAATATC
>JAZNVD010000100.1:0-1650 GCA_045592645.1 Candidatus Ornithomonoglobus sp.
TATCCCGATGATACAACACTTTTGATTGACACATATAATGTATTAAAGTCAGGTCTGCCCAACGCAATCAAGTGCTTTGATGAGGTGCTTAAGCCTATGGGTAAGCGTCCGAAGGGTGTAAGAATTGACTCGGGAGATATAACATATCTTTCAAAGAAGTGCAGAAAAATACTTGACCAGGCAGGGTATGAAGATTGTTCAATTGTGGCATCGAACTCACTTGATGAGTACATTATCCGTGATATGCTTATTCAGGGTGCAAAGATTGATTCCTTTGGTGTTGGTGAAAGACTTATAACATCAAAGTCAAACCCTGTTATGGGTGGTGTATACAAGCTTGTTGCAGTGGAGAAAGAGGACGGAACAATTGAACCTAAAATCAAGATTTCGGAAAATGTAGCAAAGATTACAACTCCCTGCTTCAAACAGGTTTACAGATTATACGACCTTGAAACGGACAAGGCTATAGCCGATGTGGTAACATTGTTTGATGAGAAGATTGAGTATAACAAGCCTTATGAATTGTTTGACCCTGAATTTACATGGAAGCGTAAAAAGGTCGAGAACTTTTATATAAGACCGCTGTTACAGAGAATATTTAAAAACGGTGAGTGTGTTTACGAGTCACCGACAGCAAAGGAAATAAAAGATTATTGCGAGGACCAGCTTGATACTCTTTGGGACGAGCTTAAGAGATTTGAAAATCCCCACAAGTACTATGTTGACTTATCACAGAGCTTGTGGCAGATTAAGAACGACTTGTTGAGAAGCGTATCGGTTGATTGATAAATTAATGGAAACAAAGATACTTAAGACTGACGACAACTCAATAAAGCTTGCAGGTGATATTCTGTCATCGGGCGGACTTGTCGCATTTCCCACGGAAACCGTTTACGGCCTTGGTGCAAATGCGTTTATGCCTGATGCAATCAACAAAATTTATTCTGCCAAGGGCAGACCGTCGGATAACCCACTGATAGTGCATATTGGCGAGGTTTCGGATATTGAAACACTTGCAGATGGAATTTCCCCTGATGCGAGGGCTCTTATTGATGCCTTTATGCCAGGGCCATTTACGGTAATCGTAAAGAAAAGCTCAAAGGTGCCGTACGAGGTAACTGCAGGGATGGATACTGTTGCCATACGTTGTCCCGAAAATGATACGGCAAGACGTCTTATAGTGGCAGCAGGCGTGCCCGTTGCAGCACCGAGTGCCAACATTTCAGGTAAGCCCAGCCCCACAAAGGCATCCCACGTTGTAGAGGATATGATGGGGAGAATTGATGCAATAATTGACGGTGAGGACTGCCGTGTAGGCGTTGAATCAACCATTGTGGACGCATCAGGTGATATTCCTGTGCTCTTGCGTCCCGGTGGCATAAGTTATGAAATGCTTATGGAGGTTGTGCCCAATATTAAGATTGACGAGCATATTCTTCAGTCTGTGGGTGCTGACGAGAAGCCGCTTTGTCCCGGTATGAAGTACAAGCACTATTCACCTGAAGCGGACGTGACGGTTGTTGAAGGTGATATGAAAGCCGTTAAAAAGAAGATAGACGAGCTTTTAAAGGAGAACACACATAAGGTTTGCGGTGTACTTACAATGTCAGAAAATGCCTATGACAGTGCAGTTATCCTGTCGGGGGGCAT
>JAZNVD010000101.1:0-12627 GCA_045592645.1 Candidatus Ornithomonoglobus sp.
ATTATGGTTGTTGGTTGCGATTGCGGCATTGTTAAGTGTTGAGCCGCCCGACTGATACGCCTGTGCCACCTCATAGAAGAATTTTTCATACATTGTATTTTCAATGTACTCTCTCTCCTCCTTTGTCCACGCATCGTAACACCAGTCATATGCGATT
The DNA here is from genome assembly GCA_045592645.1 of Candidatus Ornithomonoglobus sp. Classification (GTDB taxonomy): domain Bacteria; phylum Bacillota; class Clostridia; order UBA1381; family UBA1381; genus Ornithomonoglobus. The sequence goes on from JAZNVD010000101.1 coordinate 158, forward strand.
ATAAAGCCTGATGCTATTCTCGGAGGTGAAAGGTGGTGCGTTGGTGCCCAGTCACTATAGCTTCCTACCGTCTGCATTATCTGGAACAGCTTGTCAAGGTACGTTCTCTCACCTGTCAGGTGATATGCCATTGTAAGGGCGGTTGCCGCAAGGGGCATCCACTCTGTTGAAGTTGTGATATATCCGTCCTTTACGTTATAGCCCCAGCGTTCCTCGTATGAGGTTTCGCCCGGGTCATATGTAAGCATTTTGTTGGCTTCTGCAATTATCGCTTCCGCCCAGTTCATAAATACATCGTTTGTACCCTTTTCGTATTCCGCCTTTACTCTGTCAAGGTTTTCCTTGGTTGTCATTATTCTCGGGTGTTCGCCCTTTGACGGGGATGCGTTGTACGCCGTCTTTATGTCCTCCGATGTAGGACGCATATAGAATACGAAATCATTTAATGCCTGCAAATCTGTTGCATTTGTCGGGAATGTGAAGTTCGTTCCCAATACGCAAAGTCCGTTATTGTACTTTGCCTTTGTATCGGTGTATAAGGTCTTACCAAGTGCCGTTGCAATGTCCGATAGCTTTGCGTAGCCGTCTGCCTTTGCAGTAACACCCGTTACTGTTACGCCCCAGGCGTTTGCAAGCTCACCAACGTGTACATATACCTCGTTATTTTCAGTGTATGGTGTATTCTCAAGGTGTACCTTCTTTGCACCGTTATATGCCACACCGCTTCTTGTATGTACTGCAAGTGTTCCTGCAAGCTTTGTGATTTCCTTGTCCTCACTGTTGTAGATTGAGGTTTCTCCCGACGCATCAACAATGTATGCAATATCATTGATTTCATCACGTGGCTCTGTGCCCTCGTATACACGGATGTTGTCCACATAGAAATCGTGACCTACAACACCGCCCCAGGATGCAGACGCCGTATGTATTCTGAAACCGCAGGGCTTGTCATTGGTACTGCTGTAGCCGATGTTTGCAGTGATTGACTCTGTTACGGTCTTAACAACCGCACCCTCACTGTCAGTTATGGTTATTTTTGCTGTGCGGTCTTTATAGTTAAGCACCGCTGATATATGATAGTATTCGTTTATGTTAAGAGTTGCTGTCGTGCCTGCACCAAGTCTTACCGTTACTGTTGTTGCCCCCGACGCTGTGTTGGGGTTTACATACATTACCTTGTACTCTGCTCCCGTTGTTGCATCATTTTTTACACCTCTTACATAGGTCTGAAAATGTGTAACCGCAGAGTTAAGCTTCATATCAAATTCATACACCATAAAATCTGATATGGGTGAAAGCAGACTGTTTACGGTTATATGGCTGTCAGAGGTACTGTTTGACACACTCTTCATATGAAGTCCCTTTGTGCCGTCCTTACCTATGCCCGTTTTCTGCTCTATTATATGTCCGCCCTTTGCCTGCTGGAACTTAAGAGTTCCCTCCATATCTGCATTGGCATAGGTTCTTGTACCAATTCGGTATGCTTCCTTCTCTGTGTTAAGATTTTCCAGATTGCTGAAGGGGATAATCTTTGTTGTGTAAAGAGGGTTGGTATCAAACTCGTCAACCGTTACCGCACTGCCACCTGTAAGCGCCGATATACCGAAGTTAATTAAATATCCTGCCTCGTCATACTGGGCAACGGCAACCTTATCAAGATTTGACAGACCCGTAATTGTTGCTTCCGCCTTACCCTCGCTGTTCTTTTTAAATGACACGTCAACTGCACCAAATGCCGGCAGTGTGCCCGACATTATTGCCGTTGCAAGTGTCACTGAAAGAATACTTTTTAATGTTTTCTTCATAGGCTTGTTCTCCCATATATAATATTTCCATTTTATTATATCATTTTACAGAGTAATGTGTCAATATAAAAAATCGTCCCGAAAGTGGGACGATTTTCAGTTTAGTTTATACTCCATTGAGCAATCGGCTTATTGTAATCACTAACAGATGTTGCACCCTCTAATCCTACAGGGGTTAGCATTACCGTTATTGCTACACTACCGCTACCCGTTACCTTTAATGTAATATGAGTTTTGCCCAGTTCCTTTGATGCCTGTCTGTCACTCTCGTATGATGATGTGTCTGTAAGGAAGCCACGGCCGATAAGCTCCTGCCTTACTTCCTCTGCATCACGCACTAGTAACTCTGCATCTCCACCCGTTACAATATATTCAAGCTTCATTTTTTTACCCGTGGGTATATGGGTAAGGATTGCACTGTTGGTTGTCGGATCAACCGCAACAGTTACTATATCTACGGGAGTCTTAAGACTCGTATCATCCTCGCCCGTCAGCATATACCAATATACATCATGCGTGCCACTCGTTAACATCAATTCATCACGGATAACAAGACTTTCACGATTATCTGTATAAAAATAACCTCGGGTTGCATTGGTTGTATATCTTGATAACACCTCTGTCATATCAGCAGTTGCAATTGCACCTTCTTCATCAGCGTCAATAAGGGCTACCTTAACAGTTGAATCAAGGTCGTGCCCCGTGTATGAAACTGACGGGTCAATCTCAAGGGTGTTATGCCCTGCAACGATTGAACGGAAATATGTCCAGCGGTTTGCCTGAGTTGTTGTGTATTTTGTATCCCAATAGTTGGGTACGTTATAGTTTTCCGCACCCGGGTCAATTGCCCAGCGTACTCCGCCCTGTTCAAATATGAAAGAGCCTCCGTCAAGCTGTGAATGGGATACTTCCGTAAGTCCGCCGTGGATTCCCACAAAGGATGATGTTTCGTCCTGCTTCCAGTTATTGCGCATTGTGATTACATTATCCTTATCGTAAATTGCATCAATTGGCATTGTTGTATCCCCATCCGAAATCGAAGTGTCATACCACAACAATCCCAAAACTGTGTCCTCTTCCTGATTAAGTTTCTCAGGCATTCTCATAATTACCGTCTGAGTTATTTCAGGAATCCCGAACTTCTGTGATATCCACAACATTTCAGGTGAGTACAGGTCCTTGTTCTCTCCATGAACACCACAGTCACTATAGTTATGAGGACCATTCTGTGTCTGTGAGTTTATGGTAAACTCAGGTGCAGTTTTTAGGCCTTCACAGTTTTCTAAGCCATAGGTTGTACCAAAGGTCACATCAAGGGATGATAGCATATAAACTGTAAACTCCATTGCAAAGTTCCAATATCCCGTACCCTCGTACCATGAGCCGGAGGGCGCCCAGTTCCACATTGAGTTTTCTATTCCCCTTACTGCGTTCTTAAGAAGGTACGCACACTCCTCAGGATATACGTCCATAAATGCTATAGCTGATGCGGCTATACCACCATTACATACACTGTTATGGTTGCCCGATACAACTGCAAAGTTGTTCATCTTTGCACCTGTTGACTGATATGCAAGCGCCGATTCATAGAATAGCTTATCATGGACCGTCTTTGACATAAACGCCTTCTGCTCAGGTTTCCATACATCATAACACCAATCGTAGGCTATAGCAAATCCCAACGCTATCTGCGGTGCATCAAGATGATGATTGGGGTTCCAGTTAGGATACTCTCCCACCGTTTCAAGGATTTCATACAGCTTGTCTGTATAACGCGTCTCACCCGTCAGGTTATATGCCATTGCAAGCACAAATGCACCCCATGAGCAGTTGCCTACACCTGAAATTCTGCCTGACTCGTACTTGTACCCCCAACGCTGTTGAAATGATGCTCCGCCCTTACTAAGATTAAGCATATTATTAGCGTAGGTTATTACTTTACTTGCCCATTTATTGAAGGTGGTGTTTGTACGGTCAACGTACTGTGCCTTTATCTTGTCAAAAGTCGCCTTATCAGCCATCACTCTCGGATGTGAGTTGCCCCTTGCATTAAAGACAGCACGCACCTCATCAGCAGTGGGACGCATATAAAATGCAAAGTCATTAAGTTTCTGCAACTCCTCGCCCGTCGGGAACGTAAAGTCCTCACCAATTACCGCAAGACCATTATTGTATGTTGCGTTGGTATCAATATACAGATTTAAACCAAGGCTCTGTGCAAGGTCACTTAGCTTACAATAACCATCATTACCCGCCGCGACTCCAGATTGTATCATCCAAGCTGTTTCAAGTTCACTTAAGGGTACATATATTTCCCCGTTTTTACTATATGGCTTATTTCTCAGTTCTGTCTTTTCACCGTTGAGATTCGCTATACCGCTTCTTGTGTGTAATGAATACGTATCTGCAAGTTTTTCTTTGTATGGCTCGTCACTCTCAAATACTGTTTCTGTGCTTTTTGTGTCTATGACATATACTACATCTCCAAGGTCACTTACAGGATGCGTTCCCTCGTATACGCGAAGATTATCCACGCAGAAATCAAAATCAAGGTGCATGGGTCTCCAGTAACTGTTGGGCGCATAAATTCTTATACCGTAAGGCTTGTCCTGACCTGCACCATAACCAATCTTAGGGTCAATTGGCTCAGTCATAGAAAGAATTATATCTCCGTCCGTTTCACTGAATACGTATTTGGCTATATGGTCAACATAGTTAACCACCACCGAAAGATGGTAATACACACCAACATCTATTGTGCAGACATTTGTTGAGGTTGAAGTTATGGTTCTGTTTGAGCCTAATGTAACCTGCAAGGTTGTCGCACCCTCTTCTTCATTGGGATGCATACTTAAAATCATTGGCTCAATTCCCGTTGCACCTGCATCAGTCACGCCACGGATTTGCACTCGGTTATGTGTGTTTGCAGTGTTTGCCTTTATATCAAACTCGTAAACGATAAAGTCCGAGGTTTCCGATAAAATACCATTTAACGTTGCATGACCGCCTGATGTCGACCCTGCAGTTCGCTTTATATGTAATGCCCCACTGCCATCAACTCCTGCGCCCGGGACAATCTCCATTGTATTCTCATATCTTGCTATCTGCATATTATGTGCAGTATCAAACTTCTCCTCAGCAACTGTTCTCTCACCAACAAGATACCCCTTTCTCTGTGTGTCAAGGGTTTCAAAATTGCTAAAGGGTATCAGTTTTGTTTTATAATTCGGGTTTGCGTAGTAATCTGCAATTGTCACTGCACTTGCACCTGATAATGCCGAGATACCGAAGTTAATCAAAAATCCTGCCTCATTATACTGAGCAATGGCTACCTTATTAACGTCCGTCGCTCCCGTTATTGTTGCCTCTGCCTTACCGTCATCTCTCTTTTTAAATGACACATCAATCGCACCCAATACAGGAAGTGTGCCCGAAAGCATTGCAGTTGCAAGTAAAAGCGAAATTATATTTTTATATATCCTCTTCATAAGTTTCTCCATCAAAATAAATTTATGTTAATTATATCATTTAACTGATTATTGTGTCAATATAAAAATCGTCCCGGAAACGGGACGATTTTCAGTTTAGTTTATACTCCATTGGGCGATCGCCTTATTGTAATCACTAACAGGTGTTGCACCCGTTAAACCTACGGGGGTTAGCTTTACGGTTATTGTAACTTCGCCCGAGCCCGTTACAGTGATTTTAATTCTGTTACGGTTCTCCTCCTTGTTGCTCTGATATGTTGATGCAAGCCCTGACGTGTCATAGACAAATCCGTCTGATATAAGCTGTGCTACAACGTCCCGTGTGTCTGCGGTTGAAATTTCAGCTGTGCCTCCCGTTACAACAAACTCAAGCTTCAGCTTTTTGCCCGTCCTTACATCTGTAAGAGTTGCGGAGTTGGTGTTTTTATCAACATTAACATTAATGAGCTTTATAATGTTATCGTTATCATCCTCACCCGTCAGCATAAACCAATCCACTGTGTGGGTTTTACTATCCTTAAAGGTTATCTCATCACGGATAACAAGGCTCTCACGGTTGTCTGTATAGAAATAGCCTCGTGTTGCAGATGATGTTGTGCGTGTCAGAGCACTTGTCATATCTGCCGTTGCAATTACACCCGTATCACCGACATCTTTAAGCTCTACCTCTGTGTATGCACTTACGGAATGTCCCGTGTAGTCAGGGTCTGCGTCTACAACTACCGTGTTATGGCTCTCCGCCATAGAACGCCAGTATGCCCAGCGGTTTGCCTGACCTTTAGTATATGTGGTTCTCCAGTAGTTGGGTACATTATAGTTTTCCGCACCTAAATCTATCGCCCAGCGTACTCCCCCCTGCTCAAATATGAATGAGCCACCGTCAAGCTGACCGTGTCCGTTATTGGTAAGTCCGCCTCGGATACCAACATAGGATGACGTTTCGTCCTGCTCCCAGTTGTTCCGCATTGTGATTACATCGTCTGCCTCATAGATTGCCTGCAGTGGCAATGTGATATCTGTCGAGGTTACGGAAGTATCATACCACAGCAACGCATATGCAAAATCATCATTTACACTAAAGCCCTCGGGATTGTTTTTTAACACCGCCTGTGTTACGCCTGCGTTTTTATACTTTCTGCCTAACCATAACATTTCAGGTGTGTAAAGCTTCAATGTTTCCGTTGTAAGGTTTGTGTCGCAATAATTATGAACACCGTTGTGCGTCTGTGAATTTATTGCAAATCCCGCCGCACTGTCAAGACCGTCACACTTATCCAGTCCAAAGGTCGTTCCAAAGGTGCTTTCCAGTGAGGACAGCATATTGACAGTAAAGGTCATAGTGAAATCCCAATATCCAAGACCCTCGTACCAGGAGCCGTCAGGTCCCCATCGGAACATCATATGGTCCGTACCTCTTATTGCGTTTTTAAGAAGATATTTACATTCCTCGGGGAATGTGTCCATAAATGCCATTGCCGCAACCGCAATGTTACCGTTGGTTGCAATATTATGGTTTGAGTTATCCGTCGCAAAGTTGTTCATCTTTGCATCTGCACTCTTATATCCCTCTGCCGCCTCATAGAACAGTTTACTGTATACTGCATTTTCTATAAATTCTTTCTGTTCAGTTGTCCACGCATCATAGCACCAGTCGTATGCAATAGAGAAGCCAAGGGAAATTCTTGCAGGGTCCAGATGATGATTGGGGTTCCAGTTGGGGAATGAGCCCATTGACACAAGGGCTTCGTATAACCTGTCTGTGTACGTTCTGTCACCCGTAAGCTGATATGCCATTCCATATACCGCCGCCGCACGCACCGACCACGTTACGGGCGAACCGATTCTTCCGCCATAGTAATCATAGCCGAAATGCTCCTCAAACCATTGCGTACCTGCAGGGTACTGCTTTAAATAATCGGCAGAGGAAATAACTCCCCTTGCCCACGCCATAAATGCGGCATTCGTTCCCTTTTTATATTCTGCCTTAATTCTCGCAAAATCACCGGGGTTGCCAAGCAATCTCGGATGCATACCCTTTGCTCCCGCTTCATTATACGCAAATTGTATCTGCTCCTCCGTGGGACGAAGATAGAACAGAAAATCATTAAGCTTCTGCAAAGCCTCTGCTTCCGTGGGATATGTGAAGCTGTCACCAAGAACGCACATACCGCTATTGTACTGTGCTTTTGTATCAACGTAAATGTTCTTACCAAGTGCTGTTGCAATGTCTGTGAGCTTTGCATAACCCTTGGGATTTGGTGTAACGCCTGTAATATTTACGCCCCACACATATGCAAGCTCACCAAGAGGCACATATACCTCACCATTTTCGGTGTAGGGGGCAAAGTTAAGCAATGTTTTGCTCTCGCCGTTATATACAACACCGCTTCGTGAGTGTACCGCAAGTGTGCCTGAAAGTGCCGATTTCTGTGCTTCCTCGCTTTCAAACACCGTCTGGGTTGTGTCAGTATCAATTATGTATACTAAATCATTAAGCTCACTTCGTGGCTCTGTGCCCTCGTACACACGCATATTGTCTATGTAAAACTCGTGAGTCACGGGTTGCCAGTATCTGCTCGCCGTGTGCACTCTTAAACCCGCAGGCTTTGAATCCTCTTCACCGTAGCCGAAATCATCTGCAAGTCCGCCCGTATAGGTCGCAACAACAGTATCTCCCTGCTTTACGGTATATGTAGCAACATAGTCCTTGTAGTTTACGGATGCTGAAACTGTGTACCACACACCCGTGTTCATTGTAAATGATATATCTTTATTTGCACCAAGATTTACCGTTGTTGATGTTGCACCCGTCGAAGCATTGGGGTTTATATAAAGAATTGTATTATTGTTTTCAGCCCCGTCAGGGTCGTCACCGCCCATTATGTATATCTGGGCGTGAGTGTTTGCAGATACAAGGCGGATGTCCACCTCGTAGACAACAAAGTCGGAAATTACAGACCTTGCCCCGTTCATTGATGCGTGAGTGTCCGTAAGGCTTCCCTCTTTGTTCTTAAAATACAAAGCCGAGCCTCCGCCGTTGCCCTCGCCTGCCACAACCTCAAGGGTATGGTCTGCCCTCGCCAGTTGTAAATCGTGAGGGACTTCAAAGGTTTCGTTGCCAAGTGTTCTCGTACCAAGGCGGTATGCCATTTCCTCCGTCTGCATCTTGTCCCAGTCGGAGAACATAATTATCTTTGACCTGTTATAAGGACTCCAGCTGAAATTATCCATAGTCGTGGCACTTGTCTCGCCATCAGCAGATATTCCCATATTTATAAGTCTGCCAAGATTATCATACTGGGCAATGGCAATCTTGTCTATTCCACTCTTCCCCGTAATTGTTGCACTTGCCGTACCTTCTGTGTTTTTAACAAACCGTACGCCGTGGTTTGCATAAGCCGTCAGTGTTCCTGCAACAGTTACTATGGCAAGAAATATTGAAATTGCTTTTTTATATATTTTTCTCATGGTATTTCTCCGAATGTTTGATATAGTGTAATTATATCAAATCAGGGTAGTTTGTGTCAATAAAAAAAGGCTTTTCGTCAAAGCCTTTTTTCAACTATTGTCTCTTTTGATTTTACAATCATATTTTCAGGTATTACGCCCCTTACAGAGGTCAAGGGATAAACCCTTGTTCCCTTGCCGATTACTGTGCCGGGGTTTAAAACCGAACCGCAACCTATATCCGCATTATCTCCTAAAATCGCACCAAACTTACGCAGTCCCGTTTCAATATCCTCGTCGCCGTGAACAGTGATGTTACTGCCGTCACCCTTGAAGTTTGAGCATATTGCCCCTGCTCCCATATGGGCACGGTTTCCTAAAATACTGTCACCTACATAGTTATAATGAGGCACCTGGACATTATCAAGAAGTATTGCGTTCTTAAGCTCTGTTGAATTACCTATAACACAACCCTCGCCAATAATAACCGACCCTCTTATAAATGCACCGGGGCGTACCTCTGTGTTCCGACCAATGATAGTGGGAGGTTCAATGATGGCTGTGGGGTAAATTTTAACATTTTCCCCCACCAGTACGCCCTCGGCGTATAGCTTATACCCGGGAATTCCTTGTTTAATAATAGTTGAAGCACAATTTTTGATTTTAGGGAGTAAATCCCACGGGTATTGGCTATCTTTGAATATATCTTTGAGGTAAGGCGTTTTGCAATCAAAAAGGTCTGCGGTTTTTACCTTTTTAGTCATTGCTGTGCCCCCTCTCGCGAATTTTATCTGCAATTCTCTCGGCATAAGCTACGGCATCACCGTTACTCTCAACCATTACACGGACAACGGGCTCTGTTCCGCTTTTTCTCAAAAGCACCCTGCCTTTGCCGTCAATTTCCTTTGTAATCTCTTTTACGCACAACTGAACTTCACGGTCCTCTATTGCCATATCCTTATCCTTTACAGGGATATTTACAGTGTGCTGGGGGTACAGCTTCACCTGATTTGAAAGCTTGCCAAGAGTGGACTTTGTATCACACATCTCCTCTGTAAGCATTATTGCCGTCAAAATGCCGTCACCCGTTGTTGCATACTTTTTAATAATAACGTGACCTGACTGCTCACCGCCAAGACTGTAATCATTCTCCTGCATACATTCGTACACGTATCTGTCACCCACAGTTGTTTCACGATAATTTATACCAAGCTCTGCAAGGGCAGACTTAAGTCCGCTGTTGGACATTATAGTTGCCACGACCGTGTCACGGTTTAACATTCCCCTTGACTTTAAACGCTTTGCAAGGATGTATAGCATCTTGTCACCGTCAATTACGTTTCCGTCCTCGTCCACTGCAATACAACGGTCCGCGTCACCGTCAAAGGCAAAACCGCAGTCAAGGTGATTCTCACGCACCAACGCACAAAGATTTTCTATCTTTGTTGAGCCACAGTCACGGTTTACATTAACACCGTCAGGCTCGTTGCCTACAACATATGTTTCTGCCCCCAGGGCACTAAACACCGACTGTGCTATCATCCACGATGCACCGTTGGCACAATCAAGACCTATTCTCAATTTCTTATATGAGTGGGATGCAACCGAAATAAGATAACCTACATAACGGTTTCTGCCCGATACATAGTCTACGATACATCCTACCTTCTCCCTCTGTGCAAAAGGAATATCTGTCCCCGATATTCCAAGGGTTTCTATGTCCCCGTCTATATAGGCTTCTATCAGGTCAGTAACGGAGTCCTCAAGCTTTTCACCGTAGCGGTTAATAACCTTGATACCGTTATCATAGAAGGGGTTATGAGATGCGGTTATCATAATTCCGCAGTCAAACTCATCCATACGGGTTACGTATGACACACTTGGTGTCGTTGTAACGTGAAGCATATAAGCATCGGCACCTGATGCGGTTATACCTGCAACAATTGAATACTCAAGCATATAGGATGAACGGCGTGTGTCCTTACCTATTACAATCCTCGGGCGGTAGCCGGGTCTCTCCTTCTGATAATACCACCCAAGAAATCTGCCCACACGGTATGCCTGCATTGATGTCAAATCCACATTTGCCTCACCACGGAAACCGTCAGTGCCGAAATACTTGTTCTTTACCCTTTCGCCTTTTGTGCTTAAAGCTACTTTATCTCTTAAAAGGTCATCACAGGAAACGCCGAAAATTTCGCATAGCTGTAATACCTTATCTATCTGCGGTAATGCCTGGTCCATTTCCCATTTGGAAACACTCTGACGTGATACATCCATTTTCTCTGCCAGCTGTTCCTGAGAAACACCCTGCCTTTGTCTTAAGTTTGTAATCTTTTCACCTATTGTCATAACATTCTCCTTTTTAAGACACATTTATTTACTCCAAAATGCTCTATAATAATATATAACATTTTTAAAATTAAATGTCTATCAACCCGACTTACTTTATTTTGCAACTTTAAGTTGCATTTTTGTACATTTTTCCCCATTACACCTTTTATTATACATTAGTTTTGCCGTTTTTGTCAATTTGAGTTTACAAAAAAGACTTCCCGATTTCAGGAAGTCGTTTTATTTTATAAAGTAAGTGCAAAATCAGGCACGTCCCCGTTTGCACAAGTCCCATCAGGTCTTATATATGAAATACCTGTTGTTGCCAATTCTTCCATTCTATAAGATTCAAATTTCATTGTGCCGTCTTTTTCTCTATACGTGCAAATGGGGACGTGCCCGTTTTTGCACATTTATTTTGCCCTTGTAATTATTCCGCGTGAGATTCCTGTCAATCTTTCCAATTGTCCAATCGTAAAACCATCTGCACGCAATTTCGCCAATAGTTCGTTTCGTTCTACTTTTGGCAAATCTGATATTTCATGACAGTCAATATTCTCTGTTATGCTTTTCATTTTTCTTTTTAACTGCTCATCCGTTAACTTTTTTGTATCGGAAATACTGTAATCCCTTGTTTCTGTTTCAGAATGAAACATCAAAAACATTTTACGTGCTGTCTGTTCGTTTTCATTTAGCATTAACAGAAAACCCTCTGTATCTACTATATTGTTAAAGCCTTTATTTATATAGGCGTTATAACTGCTCCATGGATAGTCTTCTATATTATCTACTAAACCTGCTCTTATTGGGTTTTGGTGTATGTATCTCATTAATGTCAGGTAGTATTCTTCATTCTCAATAGGCTCACTTTTGTATCGGTTCCCAATAAGGGAGCCACTACGCATATATTTGTAATTATACCAACCTACATATTTTGTCAGGGTTTTGTGCATTATCTTTTTAATATCTCCAAAGTCTTTTTCTTCAATAAACAAATGCACATGATTTGTCATTAAGCAGTATGCATGCAATTTAAATTGCATTTCTTCTTTTACATCTTTTATTATTTCTAATATCTTTTGGAAATCTGCATTTTCCTCAAATAAATCTTGCCTGTTTATTCCTCTAAATAAAATATGGTATAATCCGGTTTTGCTTAAAACTCTTGGTGGTCTGCTCAATTCTCATCACCTCTTAACCAAATTATACCATATTCTAATTTAACTGTCAATTAATAATGTGCAAAAACAGGCACGTCCCCGTTTGCATGCGTCCCCGTTTGCATGCATTCTAATCACCTCTTTACCAAATTATACCATATTCTAATTTAACTGTCAATTAATAATGTGCAAAAACAGGCACGTCCCCGTTTGCATACGTCCCCGTTTGCATACAT
>JAZNVD010000102.1:0-4466 GCA_045592645.1 Candidatus Ornithomonoglobus sp.
CAAAAAGAACGGATGTAAATCGGTTCTTTCTTTTTTTATTTAATTTCTTTATGGAAGTCCTGAAGTGACTTTACGCCACCCTTACCCTTCTGTAATGACTTGATACCTGCAATTGATGCCTTGGTTTCCGCCATTGTTGTCATATAAGGTACTCTTCCCTTAATGATTGCTTTTCTGATATAGCTGTCATCAGTCACACCCTTCTTATCATTGGGTGTATTGATAACCATACTAACCTCATTGTTTGTAATAATATCAAGAACATTAGGTCTGCCTTCGCCAAGCTTTGCAATCTCCTGCGTTTCAATACCGTTTGAACGCATAAAATCGCAACAACCCTTTGTGGCAATAATCTCAAAGCCACACTCAAGGAAGCCCTGTGCAACCTCTACAAGCTCGTCCTTGTCACGGTCATTGACACTGATCAGCACTTTACCGCTTGTGGGCAGTTTTGTCTGTGTTGCTTCCTGTGCCTTTGCAAACGCCTCACCAAAGGTTTCTGCCATACCAAGAACTTCACCTGTTGAACGCATCTCAGGTCCAAGTACAGGGTCAACCTCCTGGAACATATTAAACGGGAATACCGCCTCTTTTACACCGTAGTGGCCGATATGACGGTCCTTCATATCTGCAATAGGTGATGTTCTGCCTGTTAAAGGTGCAGTAATAATATCAGTTGCAAGAGGTACCATTCTTATATCACATACCTTTGATACAAGAGGTACTGTTCTTGATGCTCTTGGGTTGGCTTCAAGTACATATACCTTGCCATCCTCGATAGCGTACTGCATATTCATCAGACCGCGGACATTCATTTCCTTTGCAATCTTCTTTGTATAATCTTTAATGGTTTCAACGTGCTCGGGTGAGATGTTCATTGAGGGCAGGATACAAGCTGAATCGCCTGAATGAATACCTGCAAGCTCAATATGCTCCATTACAGCAGGAACAAATACATTTGTACCGTCTGAAATAGCGTCTGCCTCACACTCTGTTGCGTGGCCCAAGAATCTGTCTATAAGAATAGGTCTGTCAGGTGTTACACCAACTGCCGCATTCATATATATTCTTAAGCTTTCCTCGTCGTGGACAACCTCCATACCGCGTCCGCCCAATACGTATGAGGGACGTACCATTACAGGATAACCGATTTCATTGGCAATGGCAATTGCCTCGTCAACGTTTACAGCCATACCTGACTCGGGCATAGGAATTTCAAGCTTATCCATCATTTCACGGAATAAATCTCTGTCCTCTGCAAGGTCAATTGTTTCAGGTGTTGTACCTAAAATATTTACGCCGTTTTTCTTAAGCTCTGCTGCAAGGTTTAAAGGTGTCTGTCCGCCAAATTGTGCAATAACACCTACGGGCTTTTCTTTTTCGTGAATACTTAAAACATCCTCAAGTGTCAGAGGCTCAAAGTACAGCTTATCTGATGTATCATAGTCTGTTGAAACCGTTTCAGGGTTACAGTTTACAATAATTGTTTCAAAGCCAAGCTTCTTTAATGCCATTGATGCGTGAACACAACAATAGTCAAACTCAATACCCTGACCAATTCTGTTAGGACCGCCGCCAAGAATCATAATCTTGGGCTTATCAGTATTTACAACTGTCTTGTCCTCTACATTATATGATGAGTAGTAGTATGCCTCGTTCGCTGTACCGCTTACGTGAACGGGCTCCCACGCCTCTACTATTCCGTTACTGATTCTCGCATTACGGATTGTTTCCTCTGTAACATCCAAAAGCTGGCTTAAGTATCTGTCAGAAAATCCGTTCTGTTTTGCACTCTTTAAAACATCAACAGGAGGTACCTCTCCCTTATATGCCTTAAGTGCTTCTTCCTCCTCAACAAGCTCCATCATCTGCTCAAGGAAGTAAGGCTTAATCTTTGTAAGTGCTTCAATCTCGTCAATCGTTGCACCCTTTCTCATAGCCTCGTACATTACGAACTGTCTTTCACTTGTTGCATAAGTAAGCATCTTAAGAAGCTCGTCCTTTGACTTTTCTGCAAAATCCTTTGCTCGGCCAAGACCATATCTGCCAATCTCAAGTGAACGGATAGCCTTCTGGAACGCTTCCTTGTATGTCTTACCGATACTCATTACCTCACCAACGGCACGCATCTGTGTACCAAGCTTGTCCTCGGCACCCTTGAATTTCTCAAATGCCCATCTTGCAAACTTGATTACAATGTAATCGCCATCGGGATAATACTTGTCAAGTGTACCAAACTTTCCGCAGGGAATGTCTGATAAATCAAGACCCGCTGCCAACATTGCCGATACCAAAGCTATGGGGAAACCTGTTGCCTTTGACGCCAATGCTGATGAACGTGATGTTCTGGGATTAATCTCGATTACAATAATTCTGCCGTCCTTGGGGTTGCGTCCGAACTGTACGTTTGTACCGCCGATAACCTCAATGGCTTCTACAATCTTATATGCCTGACGCTGTAACTCCTTCTGTACATCCTCAGAGATTGTAAGCATAGGAGCAGAACAGAATGAATCACCTGTATGAACACCCAAGGGGTCAATGTTCTCAATCATACATACAGTTATCATATTGTTCTTTGAGTCACGGACAACCTCAACCTCAAGCTCTTCCCAGCCAAGGATTGATTCCTCAACCAACACCTGACCTACCAGACTTGCCTGAAGTCCACGTTCACAAACAACCTTTAATTCCTCTGTGTTATATACAAGGCCGCCGCCCTGTCCGCCCATTGTATATGCAGGACGAAGTACAACGGGATAACCAAGCTTATCAGCGATTGCAAGTGCCTCATCAACAGTGTAAGCAACCTCACTTCTCGCCATTTCAATGCCAAGCTTTTCCATAGCCTTCTTGAACTCAATTCTGTCCTCACCACGGTCAATGGCATCAACCTGTACACCTATTACCTGTACATTGTATTTATCAAGGACACCCTCTTTGGCAAGTTCAGAACACAGGTTAAGACCTGACTGACCGCCAAGGTTGGGCAACAATGCGTCGGGACGCTCTTTCTCAATTATCTGTGTCAAGCGCTCTACATTAAGAGGCTCAATATAAGTCACATCCGCCGTTTCAGGGTCTGTCATAATTGTAGCAGGGTTTGAGTTTACAAGTACAATCTCATAGCCAAGCTTCTTTAACGCCTTACAAGCCTGTGTGCCTGAATAATCAAACTCGCATGCCTGACCGATAATAATGGGACCTGAACCGATTATCAGAACTTTATGAATGTCGTCTCGTTTCTTCATGCAACTGTTATCTCCTTTGTTATTATTTTCAAAACGCACAGAAGATTCCTATGCGTAAAAATGCTCTAACTAATAGTATCTTATATTTTGGCATTTTTGTCAAGTGTTTTTGAGAATTTTTTTGTAGTAATTTTGCCAATTTTTGCCCGTTATTTTATGCAAAACGCAACAAACCCATAAGGACTGTTACTATAACAAAAATACATAGCATCATAGTATATATTACCTTTGTTGGTGACTTCGAATACCATACACTTTTAAGTATTTCGTAAGTAATAAGAACAACACCGCAAAGTCCGCTTATTAAAAGTATTAAAAATGTATTGTATGAGAACAGTCCCAACAGCACTCCAACAGTACCGATTACCGTTAAAGGAATTGGTGCAAATACAAATCTTTTTACAAATTCCCAATAGGGTGTAAAAAGCTTAAATATAAACTTGTTTACAAGGTAGAACACGCCTGAATACACAAAGAATATTACCAACCCTGATATTGCTCCCGATATTGCAGACAATACCCATCCACGCACAAGCTCATACCCGTTCATTCCGCCAAAGCCCATCATTGCACCCAATGTGCCGATTGGCCCGCGTACAGCACCCGTTGTTACGGCAAATACACACATTCCGCCAATTATTCCCTCTAAAATTATAAATAGGAATATAACTGCCTTTGACATCTCACCGGGATTCATAACCGTGTCAACAGGCGATTTTATAAAGGATATGAACAGGTTTTTAAAATCGCCACACATTCCTTTCATATCACCGTTTGCAGTATATGTTCTCCGTGTGTTTTGTCTTGCCCTTTTTGCTTCTTCACGGCGTGCTTTTGCCTCACGCTTTTTAGCCTCTTTTTCAGCACGTTTTTTCTCTTTGGGGTTTTCTTCAACCCACGGCTCTTCACCCTTCGCACGGCGACGCGCCTCACTCATTGCACAGGTACATTTTTCACCTGCGTTAAGCTGTCTGCCACAATAAATACATTCACGCATTTTTTAACCTTCTTCCAGATTCAATCTTGATTTAAACTGTACCTTTGCAGTTTCTGATACATCTCCCACACGTTTGTACAGTTTTATATTAATTCCGCCTATTTTCTCCTCAAAGCCCGATACAGGCTCAAAAAACTCTGCTATGTCAGTTTTATTATCAAAGCTTGCCACGGCCTCTGTTATAATCTTTTGTTCACCCTCTGCAAGGTGTGTCTGGG
>JAZNVD010000103.1:0-1537 GCA_045592645.1 Candidatus Ornithomonoglobus sp.
CACAGGACAGGTAAGTGTAAACATTTCAAAGGCGGGCATAACCAAGGGAGAGCATTGGCATAACACCAAGAATGAGAAGTTCGTTGTTGTTTACGGCAAGGGTGTTATACGTTTCAGAAAACCCGATGAGGAAGAGATATATGAATACTACGTATCAGGTGACAAGCTTGAGGTAGTGGATATCCCTGTAGGCTTTACCCATAACATTGAAAATTTAGGGGACACAGATATGATAACCATTATGTGGTGTAATGAGTGCTTTAATCCCGATAAACCCGATACATACTTTGAGGAGGTCAAGAAAAATGGCTAAATTAAAACTAATGACAATAATAGGCACACGCCCTGAAATAATACGTCTTAGTGCCTGCATTAAAGCGTGTGACAAATACTTTGACCAGATACTTGTACACACAGGACAGAACTATGACTATACTTTAAATCAGGTGTTTTTTGACGATTTAGGTTTGCGTGAGCCTGACTATTACCTTGACGCCGTAGGTAAGGACCTGGGCGAAACAATGGGTAATATTATAGCTAAATCTTATGACCTTATGGTAAAGGAAAAGCCTGACGCGGTATTTGTGTTGGGTGATACAAACTCATGTCTGTCAGTAATCGGAGCAAAGAGGTTGCATATTCCCATATTCCATATGGAGGCAGGAAACCGTTGCTTTGACGAGTGTTTACCGGAGGAAACAAACAGAAGAATTGTTGATATTATTTCCGATGTAAATATCTGCTACAGTGAGCACGCACGCCGTTATCTTAATGCGTCAAGTGTCGCAAAGGAGAGAACCTATGTTGTAGGCTCACCTATGGCGGAGGTTTTGCATAACAATCTTAATGCAATCAAGGCAAGTGATGTCCTTGACAGATTAGGTTTAGAGAAGGGGAAGTATATTTTGCTTTCAGCACATCGTGAGGAGAACATTGACACAGAGAAGAATTTCTTTAACCTTATGAACTCCGTAAATGCCATGGCTGAAAAGTACGATATGCCTATTTTGTACTCCTGCCATCCCAGAAGCAAGAAATTCATTGAAGCACGTGGATTTAAGTTTGACAAGCGTGTTATTCAGCACGAGCCTTTAGGCTTCCATGATTATAATAACTTGCAGATGAACGCCTTTTGCGTGGTGTCCGACAGCGGAACACTACCCGAGGAGAGTAGCTTTTTCCTATCAATCGGCAATCCCATTCCCGCAGTATGTATAAGAACAAGCACAGAACGTCCCGAAGCACTTGATAAGGGCAACTTTATCCTTGCAGGTATTACGGGTGACGGTGTACTTCAGGCAGTGGACGTAGCGGTAGAAATGAATAAAAATGGTGATTTAGGTTTGCCAGTGCCTAACTATACAGATGAAAATGTATCGGTTAAGGTGGTAAAGCTTATACAGAGCTACACAGGAGTAGTAAATAAAATGGTATGGAGAAAGGACGTATAATATGAAAATAGCAGTTGCAGGAACAGGCTATGTTGGACTTTCAAATGCCATATTATTAGCACAGAATAATACTGTTGTAGCAGTAG
>JAZNVD010000104.1:0-5249 GCA_045592645.1 Candidatus Ornithomonoglobus sp.
TTATAATCCCTTTTCCTTGATTTGTTGAGATAGCTTAAGAATCTCGCGTTTGTGCATAAGCAGTTTTCTTTCACGAAGCGGGTCACGGTTAAATATGTTCCCCTTTTCAAAAGGACTTACGTTCATACCCTTTAAAAACACTTCCATATTTGAAATTCCTGCATACGCATCGGTTAAGTTAACCTTGCCCTCACGTATGGATTTTACCTCTGTACCGCAAAGCTCAATTCCACATTCGTAGGTTTCAAGAATAAAGTATTCGTGTCGCGCTTTTTTGTTCTGCGCAATTACTTTAATGTTTGATTTGGTTTCTGCCATTATCATAACCTCAATTAAATTATTATATATAATAGTATACCACCTTTTGCTGTTATTGTAAAGTAAGGGAAGTAAATTAACTCTTAATTTGCTTCCGTTTTTTGAAATTATGCAATTTTTTTTGTTAAAATGGCTTGATTTCTTTGGTGAAATAGTGTAGAATAAATATAATAAAATAAATGTATATCCTTATGGAGGTTGCAATGAAGGAAATTAGATTTGATTATGGTAAAGCTTTGGGCTTTGTTTCGAAAGATGAAGTAAAGGCAATGGCACCTTATATCAAAGTTGCTCATGATACCGTTGAGAATAAGTCAGGTGCAGGAAATGACTTCCTTGGCTGGGTTGACTTACCTGTTAATTATGACAAAGATGAATTTGCACGGATAAAGAAAGCTGCTGAGAAAATCAGAAATGATTCAGATGCACTTATTGTAATCGGAATTGGCGGTTCATATCTTGGAGCAAGAGCTGCTATCGAGATGTTATCACATTCATTTTATAACTCTGTTTCAAAGGATATGCGTAAGGGCCCGCAGATTTTCTATGCAGGCAACAGTATCAGCTCGACTTATCTTGCAGACTTGATTGAAGCGGTTGACGGACTTGATTTTTCAGTAAATGTAATTTCAAAGTCAGGCACAACAACAGAGCCTGCAATAGCCTTCAGAGTGTTTAAGGAAATACTTGAAAAGAAGTATGGCAAAGAAGGTGCCAAGTCAAGAATATATGCAACAACTGATAAGGCACGCGGTGCTCTTAAAACTCTTGCAGATGCAGAGGGTTATGAAACATTTGTAGTACCTGATGATGTTGGCGGACGTTTCAGCGTTCTTACAGCTGTAGGTTTGCTTCCTATTGCGGCAGCAGGAATTGATATTGATGCAATGATGCAGGGTGCGGCAGACGGTAGAAAGCTATATTCAAACCCTGACCTTGATGAGAACCCATGTTATCAGTATGCGGCAGTGAGAAACTGTTTATTAAGAAAAGGCAAGAACATCGAAATGATGATAAACTTTGAGCCGTCGTTACACTATTTCGCAGAATGGTGGAAACAGTTATATGGCGAGAGTGAGGGCAAGGACCAGAAAGGTATTTTCCCGGCAGCAGCAGATTTTTCAACAGACCTTCATTCAATGGGCCAGTATATCCAGGACGGACAGAGGATGTTGTTTGAGACTGCTATATTGGTAGATTCACCCAGAAAGGATGTTGTTATTAAAGCAAATGACGATAATCTTGACGGATTGAACTTCCTTGCAGAAAAGTCACTTGATTTTGTTAATCTTAAGGCGTCACAGGGAACCGCGCTTGCACATACAGACGGCGGAGTACCTAACTTAATGGTATACGTACCCGAGCTTGATGCTTATAATTTCGGCAAGCTTGTATATTTCTTTGAGAAGGCTTGTGCAATATCAGGTTATGTTCTGGGTGTTAATCCCTTTAATCAGCCGGGTGTTGAGGCATACAAGAAGAATATGTTTGCATTGCTTGGTAAACCCGGTTATAGCGATATGCAGGCAGAGCTTGAAAAGAGATTAGGAAACTAATCTTAAAATAATAATTCAGATTATATTTACAGACAGAACCTGTCTGTGATAATAATAAAATAAACAATGGAGGACAATATTATGGTTAAACTACTTATCGGAACAAAGGGAACAGGTAAGACAAAAGCTCTTATCGAGCAGGTAAATGCTGCTTCATCTGTTGCAAAGGGTAATGTTGTTTTTATTTCAAATAACACATCAAGTGCTATGTTTGATATTTCAAGAAATGTCAGAATGATAGACACAACTGATTTTGATATTGTTAACTACAGTGAATTTGAAGGATTTATCTGTGGTATCATCAGCGGTAACTACGACATAACAAATGTATTTGTTGACGGTTTGTTTAAGATTGTTAAGAGTGATGACCTTGACGGACTTGAGAACTTCCTTACAAGACTTGACAAGATTGGCAAGAAGTTTGACATCTCATTTGTATTAACATTGAGCATCGATATTAATGCTGCTCCCGATTATGTTAAGGATTTAGCATAAATATAAAATGATAAGATAATTAAATAAGACAAGGGGCGAACTGTTACGGTATCGCGCCCTTTTGTCTGTTTTTTGGAGGTTAAAATGCAGTATCATAGTACAAGAAATAACAGCATCAGTGTTAGTTCTGCACAGGCTATTAAACAGGGTCTTTCAACTGAGGGCGGATTATTTGTTCCGGAGAGTTTCCCGAAAGTAAGTCTTGAGGATATTGTCAATATGAGCAAGATGTCATACAATGAACGTGCGTATTTTGTTCTTGACAAATTCCTGACAGATTTTTCAGAGGAAGATTTAAAAAATTGTATTACAAATGCTTATACAAAGGAAAAGTTCGGAACTGACGCAATTGCACCTGTATATAAGCTAAATAACAAAGTTTATTTCCTTGAGTTATGGCATGGACCCACGTGTGCATTCAAGGATATGGCATTACAGATTCTGCCGCATTTTTTAACAACATCAATGAGAATGACTAATGAGGAGAAAGAAATTATTATCCTTGTTGCGACATCAGGTGATACAGGAAAAGCTGCTCTTGAGGGCTTTAAAGATGTTAACGGTACAAGAATTATTGTATTCTATCCCAATAACGGTGTAAGTGAAATTCAGAAGCTGCAGATGGTTACACAACGTGGAAATAATGTTTCCGTTGCTGCTGTAGAAGGTAACTTTGATGATGCACAGAACGGTGTTAAGAAAATTTTTACAGATAATGATTATAAAGATTTACTTGACAGAAACGGTTTTAAACTGTCATCAGCCAACTCAATTAACTGGGGACGACTTGTTCCGCAGATTGTGTATTATTTTTCAGCTTATGCAGACTTGCTTGCGTCAAAGGAAATTGAAGCAGGTGAGAGTATTAATGTTGTAGTTCCTACAGGTAATTTTGGTAATATTCTTGCTGCATATTATGCAAAGAAGATGGGATTGCCCATTAAGAAGTTCATTTGTGCGTCAAACGAAAATAATGTACTTACAGATTTTATAAAGACAGGCGTATATGATAAGACCCGTGATTTCCACACAACAATTTCACCGTCAATGGATATTCTCATTTCTTCCAATCTTGAGAGATTCCTGTATGACCTATCAGGAAATGATGATAAGGTTGTAAATGAGCTTATGACAAAGCTTAACACAGAGGGTAAGTATGAGATACCTGAAAATATCAAGGCTCTTATGCAGGATATTTTTGATGCAGACTGTTGTGATGATAAGGAAACAATGGCGTCTATTAAGGAGACATTTAGCGAAAGCGGATATGTTATAGATACACATACTGCTGTTGGTAAGAATGTATATGATAAGTATGTTGCAAGAACAGGAGATACAACAAAGACTGTTATTGCATCAACTGCAAGTCCCTTCAAGTTTAATCAGAGTGTACTGATAGCTCTTGATGATTATAATGCAGTAGCAGGAAAGGACGAATTTGAACTTCTTGCTATGCTTGAAGAAAAGAGTGGTATGAAGGTGCCAGAATCTCTTGCAGAGTTAAAAGACCGTACACCGATTTTTGACACAGTTGTTGAGAAAGAGGATATGGCAAGCACTGTAAGTGATTTCTTAAAGGTTCAGTAATTTTAAAGAAACAGAACGAAGGTTCTGTTTCTTTGTTTTTTTGCATATTAGTAACGGGGTGGTATTTTTGAAAGTTAGTCCATTGTTATTACCGTTGGTGGTAGTACTTGCAATTACTGATAATCTTAAATTATACCTGATTACATATCTCGTTATGGCAATTCACGAATTTTCGCATTATGCCGTTGCAAAAATAATTGGTCTTAAAACAGGGGATATTATATTTTCGCCTTTTGGAATTAATTTGAGATTAAAAAGCAGAATAATCAATTCTCTTGCCGAAGAGATTATTCTTTATTGTTCAGGACCATTGGTTAATGGAGCGCTTGCACTTATTTCGATTTTTTTTAATAATATTATTTTCTACAGGTTGAACATAGTATTGTTTATTATGAATTTATTGCCTGTAATCCCATTAGACGGCGGAATGATATCCCTTCGACTACTTTCATTCCGTTATGGGCAAAAGACGGCTAAAAGGATTTTAAATGCCTTTTCTGTTATCTTTGGAGTAATGATGCTGGTATTATCTGTATTTATGATGATAAGAGGAAAGATTAATATATCAATGTTTATTATATCGGTTCTGTTTATCGGAAATATATTAACGGGAAAGGAAAAGTATAATCAGGATTTGATTCAGTCATTAATTAGTGGAGAAAAACGAACCAACAAGGTAAAATTAACAGTTATTGATAATACACATTCTGTGATTGATACTATAAATGAGTTTTCACCAACACAAACTGTTTTTGCCGTTGTTTTTGATAAAAACGGCAGTGTTGATAAAATTTTATCGGAGAGGGAAATTATAGAAAAATATTACTGTGAAAACTTGACTTTACAGGGTGTTTAATATATAATTGTTGTATGTGGATTTTTGCAAAGCAAAAATCCTGCGAGTTTCAAGATTTCACATATCAAAGGAGAAATTATTATGGTAAGAAAAGCATTAACAATGAATGTATATCCCGAGTATATTGACGAATACATAAAGCGTCATAATGAATTGTGGCCTGAAATGGAGAAGGAAATCAAGGCACACGGTTGCAAGAGTTATTCAATTTACGTAAACAGAGAGACAAACATTCTTTTTGCATATCTTGAGATTGAGGACCTGGAAGTTTGGTCAAAGATGGCAGATACTGAAATCAACCGTAAGTGGTGGGATTATATGGCACCTATTATGGAAACAAACCCTGATAACAGTCCTGTTGAAATTCCTCTTGAGGAAGCATTTCATCTGGAATAATTTATAGTGGAAAAGATATATAATTTTATAGTAATTCAACA
>JAZNVD010000105.1:0-3136 GCA_045592645.1 Candidatus Ornithomonoglobus sp.
ATGACATTTAATGAGGTTGTGGATAAAATAAAGAATTTAATAAAGGATGTATCACTTTAATGTGATCTGGTGAATAATATGTTTTATAATTTTTGTACAACTGTATGCAGAATGTTTTTGCACATATTTTTTAAATACAGAGTTGTTGGTAAAGAAAATATACCGTGCGAGGGTGCATTTATTTTAGCCCCCAATCACCGCAGTAATTTCGACCCTGTTATGGTAGGCTCGGCATATGGTAAAAAAATAAACTTTATGGCAAAGTCGGAGCTTTTTAAATTTAAGCCGTTTGGTGCTCTGTTAAGCAAGCTTGGTGCATTTCCCATACAAAGAGGGAAAAGTGATGTTGGTGCAATAAAGGGTGCATTTTCAATCTTAAAGCGTGGCGATGTGTTGCTGATGTTTCCACAGGGCAGACGCTATAAGGATGGCTCACGCGGCAAGTTAAGAACAGGCGTTGCTGTTATAGCTCATAAAATGCAGGTGCCTGTTGTGCCTGTGTACATAGACAGTGATTATAAATTCAGACATAAGGCAATAATAAACTTTGGAAAGCCGATTGCCTTTGACCAATATTATAACCAAAAGCTTGATGATGATTTAACACAACAGCTTACCGAGAAGGTGTATGACGGTATATTTATGCAACCACAGGAGAGTTAACGTGAAAAATCACGTTAATTCTATTTGTGGAACAGAAAGGCTATGGAAATTAAAATGGAAATTAACGTTGCAAAAACTGCGGGCTTTTGCTATGGAGTAAAACGTGCGGTTGAAAGTGTATACAAAGCAATAGAAGAAGGCAAAAAAATTGCAACAATAGGTCCTATAATACACAATCCGCAGGTGATAGAGGATTTGGCGGATAAGGGTGTGTTTTCATATGAAAAAGTATCAGACATTCCAAAGGACTGTATTGTTGTTATTCGTGCACACGGAGTAGCACAAAGTGTGTATGATGAATTGAAGGACAGAGAGTTTATTGACCTCACGTGTCCATTCGTTTCAAAAATCCATAAAATTGTTGCAAACGAGTACGCAAAGGGCAGACAGATTGTTATAATAGGTGATAAAAATCACCCCGAGGTTATTGGCATAAACGGACATTGCTCCAACAGTGCATATATAACCTATGATGAGAGTGATACAATAGATGAAAAAATTATGGATAAGGATATTTCTATTGTAGCACAAACTACAATAAAAAAAGAAATTTTTGTGCAAAAGGTACATTTTTTAAAAAAGGCTTGCAAAAGTACCCTGATATTTGATACAATATGTAGTGCGACCAGAGATAGACAAGAGGAAGCGGACGAGCTTTCGAAAAAGTCAGACGCTATGATTGTTGTGGGAGGTTATGAAAGCTCCAACACAAGAAAGCTGTATGAAATATCAAAGCAAAATTGCAGCCTCACCTATCATGTCGAAACAAGCAAGGAAATTCCTTGTTTAAATAATATTAAAAAAGTAGGTATTACCGCAGGTGCGTCAACGCCCGGCAGTATTATCGAGGAGGTAGTAAAGGCTATGAGTGAAACAGTAAAAAATGAAGAGTCTTTTGCAGAACTGTTTGAACAGTACGAAAACAAGACTCTTAACAACGGAGACATTATCGACGGAACGGTTGTAGAGGTTCGTAACAATGAAGTTATCGTTGATTTAGGAGGCTTCAAGTATAACGGACAATTGTCGGCCGACCAGTTGACAGATGATCCGTCACTTAAGCCGTCTGATGTTGTAAAAGAAGGCGATACGTTGAAGGTTTACGTTGTTGGCGTAAACGATGCTGAAGGCAAGGTTGTTCTATCAAGAAAGAAATTGGTAGCAATGGAAAGCTGGAACAAGATTAAGGCTTCATTTGAAGCAGGCGAAGTTCTTGAAGGTAAGATAATTAAAGCTGTTAAAGGCGGTGTTATCGCTCTAACAGACGGCTCACAGGTATTTATTCCTGCAAGACAGGCTTCAGAGAGATTTGTTCAGGACCTGCAAACTCTTGTTAACACAACTGTATCGTACAGAATTATTGAAATCGACGAGAGAAGAAGAAGAGTAATTGGCTCTGTAAGAGTTATTCTTGATGAACAGAGAAAGGCAGTAGAGGATGCTTTCTGGGCAGATGCAGAGGTTGGTAAGAAGTATCAGGGTACAGTTAAGTCATTAACTTCATTCGGTGCATTTGTTGATATTGGCGGCGTAGACGGATTAGTACACATAAGCGAGCTTTCATGGAACAAAATAAAGCATCCGTCAGAGGTTGTTAAAGAAGGCGATGTGCTTGAAGTATACATTAAGGAATTAAATCCGGAAACAAAGAAGATTTCTTTGGGCTTCAAGAAGATTGAAGATAATCCTTGGGTAATTGCACAAAACAAAATATCAGTTGGCGATGTTATAAAGGTTAAGATTGTCAGAATGATGCCATTTGGTGCATTTGCCGAGATTATTCCAAACGTTGATGGTCTTATTCATATTTCACAGATTGCAGATAAGAGAATCGGCAAGCCTGAAGATGAGCTTGAAATAGGCCAAGAGGTTGAAGTTAAGGTTACTGAAGCTGATTGGGAAGCAAAGAAAATCTCATTAAGTATCAGAGCATTAATTGAACCAAAGGAAGAGGAAGCTGTTGTTCAAGAAGAGGAAGTAGTTGAAGATGGCGAAGCTCTTGTATATTCAACAGACCCTGAAGTAGAGGTTGAGGAACCTATCAACGTTGAAGAGGATGCTGAATAATTAGTATATTATGGGCTGTTTAAAAACTGCGTTTTTAAACAGCCCTCTTTTAAAAGACATAATAAGTACTTTAAAATCTTATGCAAATTTCGTAAGATATAATTACATATTATTAAAAAGGAAGGGTTTAATAAAAATGAAGGTGTCAGAAAACAAAATATACGATCCCGAAATAGAGTGTATGGACAGGGATAGTATTAAAAAAATTCAGGATGAAAGATTAAGAGAAACTGTTGCTCATACATATAACAATGTTCCAATGTATAAAAAGCGTATGGATGAAGCAGGTGTAAAACCCGAGGATATAAAAGGAACAGAGGATTTACATCTTCTTCCCTTTACAAATAAAACAGATTTACGTGACGAGTTCCCATTTGGACTATTGGCAGTACCGCAAGAGGAGATA
>JAZNVD010000106.1:0-2313 GCA_045592645.1 Candidatus Ornithomonoglobus sp.
ATATCCTATGATTACATCCTCATACATAATTGGTACAGACACGTCAACAAGGCCTGCATGGCAGATATGTACTTCCGCCTTACGGCTTTCACGGCTCTTTTTAAATAACTCTCTGTCAGAACAAATGCAGGCACTTTTTCCCTGCTCTGTGCTTTGAATAGCTTTACAATAACGACAGTTTTCCCAATGGCTGTGGTCACCCACATAAGAAAAATCATCTTTCAATATATCCATATTTATGCCCGTTGCATTATGGAAATCTTCAAGAATATGATTAATCTTTTGAACGTCATAGTTAACTAACATTTATATCACCTGTTTTCATTATAATAAACTTTATTATTTTTGTCAATAATTTTCAAAAAACGGGAATATAGTACAAGAATTAGGGAATTTTACATCTTTTAAATTAACACTTGCTTTGGTAAAATATAATTAACAAATTATAATGTAAAGGAGAAATTACTATGGCAAAAGCAACAGATTTCCGTTATAATACCGGTGCAACAAAGGTGCCCTGGGCAGCAGTTGGCGAGAATTATAACGTACACGACCTTATGGAAATTATCAAATTCCTTATGCAGGGCGAAGGCAAGGAATATGAGGAAGCATTGGAATCAGTGTGGCAGCAGGTTAAGAAGCTTGACGCACTTGCTACACCCCCCGGCAAGCTTTCATTAGGCAGCAAGGTTGAAGCTGCAGAGGCTGCTTGTAATGAATACCTTGGTACAGATTCATCAACATTCGTTACAAACGCAACAGCAGGTTTTGAGATTGCATACAAGTATGCAAACCTGAAGCCCGGCGACGAGGTTATCGTTCCTGCGATCACATTCGTAGCAACAATGGCATATCCTCTGGCAGTAGGTGCAAAGCTTGTATTTGCAGACGTTGATCCCAAAACAATCAATATGGATCCTGCAGACGTTGCAAGAAAGATTACTGACAAGACAAAGATGATTGTTCCCGTACATATCGGTGGTTATCCTGTTGATATGGATCCCATTATGGAGCTTGCAAGAAAGCACGACATTCTTGTTCTTGAGGATGCAGCTCACGCATTCGGCGCAATGTACAAGGGCAAGAAAATTGGTACAATCGGCGACTTTGCAGCTTTCTCAATGCACGAGGTTAAGAACATCACATCATTCGGTGAGGGCGGTATTGCTACAACAACAATCCCCGGCTTCGGCAACGAAATGAAGAGAGCACGTTTCCTTGGTCTTGACTTTACATGTCCTATCAAGGATTGGTTGTACAACATTACTCCTATTCAGGGCAAGTACGCACCCTTCGTTCCCGGCAACGCTTCAACAACTGAAATTCAGGGTCTTGGCCTTTCACTTCAGGTTGCACGTAACGAGGAAATCGTAGCAGAGAGAAGACGTGCTGCAGCATACCTGACAGAGAGATTTTCGGCTTGTGATGCAATCATCCCCCAGGACCTTGGCAATGATGACATCAAGCCCACATTCCATATGTACCTGCTACAGATTGATCCTGCAAAGGCAGGCGGTGACATTCAGGCACTTAAGAAGAAGCTTGAAGCAAAGGGTGTTACACAGATTGCACACTTTGGTCCTCTTTACAGATTCAAGATTGTTCAGGATATGGGCTATGATTCAGACGAAATCGCAAAGACCTGTCCTAACTGTGAGGAAGTATTCTACAAGAGATTTACACACCTTCCCCTATACGGCTTGAGCCAGGAGCAGATTGAGTATATGGCTGACGCTGTATTGGAGTCAATTGCAGAAATGCAGGCAGGCAAATAATCAGTGAGTTATCTTACAGATAACTCACAATAAAATTCACCTAACGGCGTGAAATTCGCCGTTGGCGAGTGAAATGCAAACTGCGTTTGCGTTATGGAAAATTTGCCCGAGGCAAATTATAATTAAATACAAAAACTGCACTTCATATGATGTGTACTCTTAAGGACAGTATTTTAAAAAGGCAGAAACGAAATCAATCGTTTCTGCCTTTTTTGCAGGTACGATGCTACATCGTACCATTTAAGGTATTAGGATATCCTAAATATTTTGGAAAATGGTATACATTTTCCCTGCTTGTTAAAGTACCGGACATAAAAAGATACTTATCTCACTTTGAGTTCAGATAAAATTCGAGTTGCCTCAGCAATGTTATTGGAGGTAAACATTTTGCACCCGTAATCAATTGCTTTTTTATAATCCTCAATATTGTCAGAAATACAAAGGCAAGGGAAAATACCGTTTTTTATACAGTAATCAAAATTCTCCTCAAACTCAATCGGATTGCGTCCACCCTCATTGGGATAAAGACAACACCAGT
>JAZNVD010000107.1:0-9102 GCA_045592645.1 Candidatus Ornithomonoglobus sp.
CAATTAAATAAGGACCGTTGCTAACGGAAGCATAAAAAGCTAATGTAAGAAAACCACAAATTTTTGTGGTTTTCTTTTTTATGGCTCGGTGCTGTCGCACCTCATCTGTCCTAAAAACAATTCACAGGATTGTTTTCTTAACGGACAGACACCGTCGGGAAAGGTAAAACTGCGTTTTACTTCGTTTTGTCCGTTCTGCATCTAAAATCAACTAGTCCTACCGAAAATAGCGGAAACAAAACAGGATGTAACAAATCACATCCTGTTTTTTGTTTTTTCTATTGTAAAAATTAGAAAGGTGTGTTATAATAACATTGCAACACAAAACCAATAATATAAGAGTAGTGTTTTTATCATTCGATAAAAACGCATACTCCATTTTTCGTACTCTTTTATTATTGGTTCGATTTTGTGTTGCAGCAAAGGGGTTGCGTTTTTAGTGCGTGGCTCTGCTACGCACTTTTTTAATGGAGGAGAAAATATGAGATATGATGATGAATACTTAAAAATAAAGAAAATAGTGGCAATTGAGGAAATAGCGAAAATGATTTTAAATAATAAAGAATGCTGGGATGCTGATCTGGAGAGTCTTGTTAACATTCGTGCCACTGAAATTTTAGACAAAATCGGAAAAGTGCTTGCAATGGGAAAGACTGACGAACAGACAGTTGCGGAAGTTCGTAAAATACTTAAAGAACATAACATTTCCGATGAGAACATTTAAAAAACGGTTGCGATTGCAACCGTTTTTATTATGTAATTAATTCTTTTCTTTTAATAAATCTCTGATTTCTGCAAGAAGCTCTTCCTGGGTAGGTCCTGCAGGTGCCGCTTCCTCTACAATCTCTTCTTCCTTTTTCTTAAAGCCCTTTACTACCACCTTGATTGTAAAGAACATTGAGAATGCAATAATAAGGAAGTTGATTATGTTCTGAATAAAGTTACCGTAGCCGATAGCCGCCTCGGGCTTTACCACAACATCTCCGTTCATTACTGCCTCTGAAAGTACAAATTTTAAGCTCTTAAAGTCCATACCTGCGGTCAGGTGACCGAAGAAAGGCATAATAATGTCATTTACCAGTGAGTTTACGATTGTGCTGAAGGCACCGCCGATAATAACGCCGACTGCCATATCAACAACATTGCCCTTAAATGCAAATTCCTTAAATTCCTTAAACATAGCTTTTATCCTTTCGTTTTTCATATTTCATCAAGCGCCTTTATCAGATTTTCACACACCGTCTTGACTCTTGCACGGTATGTTTCCACCTCCTGCTTGACTTTAAGCATTTCCTGGTGTTTCTTTATATGCTCATCATCAATCTGTCTTGCAAGACGGGTTGCGTCAAGCTTGGCACGGTTGATAATCGCCTCTGCCTCTAAAGTTGCATTGTTTTTCATATCCTGGGCAGACTGCTGTGCAACATCAAGTGAACGTTGCATTGTTTCCTCAATTTCCTTGTATCGGTCAACTGCCTCTGTTAAAAGTGCAACCTTCTCCGTAAGTGCCATATTTTCCTTGCACAAGGCGTCATAGTCCTGAATGACTATATCAAGAAAATCGTCAACGGCATCACAGTCGTAACCCTTGAGTTTTTTCTCAAACTCCTTGTTCTGAATGTCAACAGGTTTTAACATATGAACCAAATCCTTTCAAATATATTGCTTGAATGTAATATGTGTACGGCCTTTTCTTGTTTCTCCGTCAAAGCTGGAAACAATAAACCTTCCGTGTCCGCGAATGGATAGTAAATCTCCTTCTTTGACTGTTTCTGCCGTGTGGGTTATCTCCCTGTGATTAACTTTGATTTTACCGCCGTTAATCAATGTGGCAGATTGTGCACGTGAGATGTTTACCGCCGATGCAACAACTGCGTCAAGTCTTGGCGAAGCACAGACAGAGCCGAAGGTCTTGTACTGTCTTTCAATCTTAATCTCCTTAAGATTTTCAATTACTGTTACAGTAACGCCCTGGTTTCCTATCTTATGCAAATTGTCTTTAACATATTCAGCCATATCACTATGAATAAAAATATAGGCAAAGCCGTCAAAAACGACAATATCGCCAAGCTTCTGTGATGTAAGTCCTAACGACATTACAGTGCCCAGATAATCACGGTGAGTCAGCTTTCTTGTGTATCCGCCCTCAACCTTAAGGCAGGAAATGGGAAACTCCGCCGTGTCAGGCTCACCCCATTGCGGGAACACTCCCATAATTTTCTTTTCCGCATCGGGAAAGCCGCCGAAGAAGAGAACATTATAGTCGCAGGGGAAGATAACATTATCAGCTATTATTGCCTGCTCTGCTCCGTCAAGGAAGCCTGAAAACCGTGGTTGTGCATACTTATCACAAAGGTCAAAAAGGTCCTCGGTTTTAGAAACTAAAAGCTTCTCTTGTTCATTCATATTAATATCTTGTCTTGTTAAGCTCTATTTCAACGCCCTTGGGTGCAAAGCAGAAAATGCTGGGGCAAAGACGCTTGAATGAGCAGTCCATACCCTCCGATGCACCGCCTATGTAATCAACTATTCTGCGGGCTTCCTCGTCAGATGTTATTGTTGATATATCAATAACTGTAATCTTATTTGCTTTAACCTCACGGATAATCTTTGATGCGTCATTAAATGACTCAGGATAATGTACAGCAATTACAGTGCCTGCAAGGTTTGTTCTTATTGGTGTTGCAGGAGAGGGTGCTGTAAACTTCTGGAAAGGTGACTGATACTTTTCCTTTGCAGGATTTGTTCTCTCGTATGAACGGGGAGCTTCTTCGTAAGCCTCCTCTTCATCATCTGCCTTTCTGTTCAGGAATGAGAAAAGGGGTCTTTTGGGCTCCTCTTCTTCATATTCTTCCTCGTAATCCTCGTAATCGCGGTCATCAACTTCAAATTCATCATATCTTGATGAAAAAGCTCTCTTCGCATTTTCAAAAAATGACATAAATACACGTCCTTCCCTTTAATTATAATTTCTCGGTCCGAATATGGAGCTGCCGACTCTTACCATAGTAGCACCGTTTTCGATTGCCAGTTCAAAGTCGTTGCTCATACCCATGGACAGTTCTTTCATTTCCACATTCTTATAGGTTTTTTGCTTTGTTTCCTCGAACAACGCCCGCATATTTTTAAAATGTACAGACGGGTCGCCAAACTCCGCTTTTGGTGCAATTGTCATAAGTCCCTTTACGTGGACACGTGAAAGCTCGCCTGCCGCTTCAAGCAATGACGGTAATTCATCAGGTGCAATTCCTGATTTGCTTTCTTCTCCCGAAATGTTGACCTGAATTAAAATGTCAATATGACAATCATGGGATAATGCAGACTTTTCAATTTCCTGCATCAGTTTTATTGAATCAACGCTGTGTATCATTGTACAGCGGTCAATAACATATTTGATTTTGTTTGACTGCAAGTGACCGATAAGATGCCACTTCACAGGCTTTACGTGCTCAAACTTGTCACGTACCTCCTGGGGCTTGTTTTCGCCTATATCTGTTACACCCAGTGAAATTGCTTCATTCATAGCATCCACGGGGTAGGTTTTTGTAACTGCAATTAAGGTAATTTCACGAGGGTCACGACCGCAACCCTTTGCCGCATTTTCAATGCGGTCCCGTACCTCCTGCAGACGTTTTTCCAATGTCATAAACTGTATCTCCTCATCAGCGTTCGCCAACTACCAGGCGATCCATAGAGCCAAGGTTGTTGTTGGCATTGTCCGTAGACTGAATAATTGAATATCCTTCAGCCATATCAGTATAAAGGATTTCAACCTCGCACTTGTATGTGCCCGAGCCCTGGCGTGCATAAACAAAATATTCGTTTATGCTGTCCCCTGCATGAATTGCATCTGTGGGAACTTTATAGCCGGAGTATTCATTAAAAATAATCTGTGCGTCAATGTTTCTGTAAGAGAAAGCACTCTCAAGGTATGTTTTAATCTTAAACATAAACAGGCAGTCGCCGTTCTCGTCAGGTGAGCCCATATAAACAAGCTCGCCCTTTGCTGTTGAGCCTGAAATATTTGAGAAGCTGATAGTCGCTGTACGCACATTCTGCAACCTTGTTGCATCTGCTTCTGTGGCAATACCCAGAACATACCAGTTATGGTTATTCATAACCTTACACATAGGGTCGCCCATAACAATTGTTTTGCCTGTGGTTGATTCTGATGCCTGCGGATTAAGAGAACGGATATATGTGGGAGTATATTCCTTAATTCTCTCGGGGGTAAGTACAGACTCAAGCCCGTCGATGTTTGACGAGAATATACCGGGACGGTCTGCGACCGTATCCGTTTTCGCTGCCGAAATTTCCGACTCAATGTTTATTCTGTCAATCTCAAGAGAATTGATTGCTGATGTCAGGTTGGTTACACCGTCTTCCCGTAATAAATTTACATCGTTCTTGATTGCGTGAATTTCCTCAACCGAATTAGAGGTTGCAAGAGATATAACCTCGTCCATTTTCAGCGAAATTTCATTCTCAATTGATGATGCGTCCGTCTTAAACAGATTTGAGTTTGAGTTTCGTGTACGAAGAGTTCTGATTTTTGAATCTACTGTACGAAGCTTTTTTAGTGTGTCGGCTGAAACTGTGCCGTTATATGTTGTACAGATAGTGTAATTTTCGGAAACTCTCTCTCCGTCCGTTACAATATTATAAACCGTGCCGTCAGACGTGGAGTAATAAACCGTTTCATCCCGAACTATAAAAGCATTGTCGCTTTTTAAATCCACAATATGCGTATATTCAACCAATTCTATGGAGTTAACGGGAATTACAAGATATGCAATTCCGTAGCCTGCAATAGCGAATATGGTAAGAGCAATAACTGCCAAAAAAAACTTTTTCATTGCAACTCCCTTTTACTTATAATAATATAATTATATTATATAATGTTTTACTGTAAAAAACAAGTATTTTTTGTCGAAAAGCAGTTGAAATTTTTGGGTCAGGAAATGGCAGATTTTTTGTTTTTCAGATACACAACAGAATTTGCCGCACGAAAGATTTTTCCAAACCCGTCAAGCATATTCTTACCCGGTAAATCTTTTTCCATGGCGGTCGTCATAAGCTTAAGGGATTTATGGTTTTTGTATTCTTTAAGAACTTTGTCAACAAGCTCATCAAAGGTGTATACGGTGTATGGGTTTATTTTACACATATCCGCCGCCTCCTCAAGACCTGCAATTATCTGCGGACCGTACATAAGCCTTGCCTCTTGGTAGCTTTCGGGAGTGATTGAATAAACCTCGCCGCAGTATTTTCCGAAAACACGCATACATTCGTAGTATCCGCTTTTTATACTGTCAGCAATTGCTTTTGTATCAAAGTCCATTACACCCACCTCGGGTGAATGTGCATTGATTTCTATAATATTTACTCCGCAGCGGTCTATGTTTTTGACCACACCAGGTCCCTTTACGGAAACTGAAATTATAGTATCATAGCCCTTATTAATAAGCATATTTACGGGCAGGTTGTTTCTTAATGCTCCGTCAGAGTATTCTGCTCCGTCAATATTTACGGGCTTAAACAAGGGAAAAGCAGCGCTTGCAAGAACAAATTGCAGAAGCTGTCCTTGGGGAATATCCTCTGTGAACAATTCCTTGCTTTCCTTTGTATCGTTACGGAAGGTGCAAAGACCGAAATCTATGGGAGAGTTTCTTACATCGTCTTCGTTAAGAACCTCCGACAGAAAATCACCGAAAGCAGTTGCATCAACGCCACCGTCGCGAATTTTCTTTACAAGAGAAAAAAGGGATGTCAATGAAAACATATTATCCCCTTTAATGTCAGCAACATCCTGCGCTTTTATTGATTTCCACAACTCTTCCCCGTCTTTTCCTGACGCAAACATAGCACCGTTTACGGCACCTATGGACGTTCCGCATATGGCGGAAACCTCAATTCCAAGCTCCTTAAGAGCCTGCCATACGCCAACCTGAAAAGCACCACGGGTACCTCCGCCTGCCAGCGCTAAAGCATATTTCATTATTATCACTCTCCGTTATTGTTTGTTCTGTAAATAATTTTAAAAACAAGGACCTCTGCAACCAGGCACACGGGCAGGGCTGCAAAAAAGTCAATCACTGAATGTTGTTTAATAAACATAGTTGACAGACAAATCAGAATTACTGTGATTGTAATAAATATCTTCCAATATTTTGATATGTCTTTTTCTTTTAGCCATACAGATGCAATTCCTATGGAGTATGCACAGTGAAGCGACGGACAAACGCCCGTATTTGTATCCAGACAATATATGAGACCTATGCAGTCTGTAAGGAAGTTGTCCCGTGGAAACTCTGCGGGACGCAGGTTCTGGCAACTGGGGTATATTATATAAACGATGATGGCAATAATCTGCGTAATTATAATATAGGTTTGTAGTTTTTTAAAGCTTTCCACGTTATAAAGTGCAAAATACACAAGTGAAAATACAATAAGCAGATACCAGAAGGTATATGGAATGACAAACCATTCGCAGAATGGGATAATGCTGTCTAATTTACAATAGATAATATGACAGCTCTCCGCAGGAATTATATTTTCTGTGAGAAAATAAAATGTCAGATATACTACCCAGCCAAACAAAAGCTTCAGGTGCGAATATTGGGGATTATTCAGTTTTGAAAGACGAAATCCGCTGTAATCTATGACGGGTTTTTTCATTATGACATCTCCTTGGGTGTGTTTTTGGGATAATATTTTTTGGGGATATTACGGTATGGCACAACTGTATGTGACGGAAGATTAACCGCCATTTCCGTAATTTCGTGCATTAAATATTTGCAAATACGTTCCTTCTCATCCTTTATAGGGGTCTCCGCTGAAAACCTGACGGGCTTTCCGAAATACATTTCCTTAAGGGCGGGGGCAATATAGAGAGGAACAAAATTCAATTCTTTGCCTGTTTGTTTGTAATACAATTTTGCCACGTCAATAAAGCCGTCCCGAAAATCGTAAAGTATGTTATTATATTTTCTGTCGTATTCAGGAAAGATAACAATATTTTTTCCGTCCTCCAGCTTTTTTAATGTTTCCTTGAAGGTGGACAGAATTCGTGAATCTCTGAAAACGGGAATAGTACGTGCATTTTTAAATATAACCGATGAAGGTGCTGCAATTATGTATGATAACAGCTTATAAAAAGGATGAGTATATTTTGGCTTTTGTGACCAGAAATCCTTAAAGGCATAAGAGGGGACCTCTTTAAGCTCCATCATTTGCGAAGCACACCATATATAGAAGTTATCAGGCAAAAAAATCTCACAGGTGATTGGCCCGTGCATTTGTGTATGATTGGCAACAATTATGCAGGGCTCCTGCGGAAGGTTTTCCCACCCTTTTACAGTTGTTTTCGGGTAAAACACGCGTATTGTAAATTTAAAAAGCCTGAAAAACAAAGATTTCTTTTTCATTTATGTGTCGCCTTTCTGTGGTTGATTAAAAACAAATGGGGCTTTGAGCCCCATTCGGTTTATTCCTGTGTAAGTACAGTTGTATCTGAAACCGCATATGCGGGAATTTCATCAACTGTTGCAGGAATGTCTATTTCAAATTTCAACTTATTATCCGGATCTTCGTCTTCGCCTTCATATATTGCCAGGAATTCTATTACCTGATTAAAAATATCACGGGTCTTGCCGTAGGCATCGTATGCCCGTTCACGGCACAGTTCATTAGCCGTAACTGACGATGCTGACGAAACAGACATTTCCTTATCCATTTCCTCAAGGTATGAAATAAGATTTTTTTCATACGCACTGAAATATGATTTTACCGTATAACCGTAAAGGTCTCTGTTCTGGGCACAAAGTGTGTTTAAAGACCTGGATGCCCAGTACATTGAAAGGGTGTTATATTCTTTTGGGTCAAGGGTGCAGATTGTTGGCGTTTCCGTTATTGCCGAAGCATAATATGGAACATACGGTGCAAACTCTGCGTTTGAAAGGCACAGCCACATCACGTTTGCAATCTCCATTGGCATATCAGGTCTTATCTGCAGGATATGGCACTCCTCCTGGCGGGATGTGGAAATACCACGCAGATATTTGTTGTTATCAAAATCAAGACTGTATCTTGTGCCCTCATAGCGTGTACGGCTTGCGTCCATAACGTCCTTTACGGATATTTTCTCTGTTGGCTCAAAGAACAAGGTGTACTCTGTATCATAGGGGTTCGTTTCAATTTCTCCGTGAAGAAGTCTGCGTCCGCCCCAGATACGTATTGTATTTGAGTTTTTCTTTCCTTCGGCATAGGATGCACGAAGGTCGATTTTACCGTCCTTTTCTACTAAAGTGCCTGCCTTTCTTGCCAATTTTATAATATCCCCGGATGCAATAACATCGGGAGAAGAAATGTCAACCTCGCCAAGCATATATGCGTTGGGAATAACTGCCGCTTTATCATCGGGAAGCTTAATTGCAACATACTGATGCCCTGTGTAGATTTCCATATACCACGCCTCGTTGGCATCTGCGGTCATTATTATATTTCCCTCACCTGAGCCGTAGTTATCAACAATGTCTGCAATTATTTCAATACCGTGACGGGCAGAGGTTGCCTGTGAAAGAATAATATCATTGCAGGAAAGCTCGTGAAGACCGTTTTTAACAAACGGGTCTGCATCAATTACACGGTCATTGGGATAAGCGGTAATAGTTGATGTCGCGGCAACGCCAAGCTCGTTAAATCCTGCCGCACCAAAGGGTGCAGGGCCTATACCTTTGTGTTCCGATGCAGGAGTTGCAGTGTAACGGTAAGTGTGTTTGGGCATAGGAAATGTAAGCCCGTGGGCGTCTTTAAACATCTCATCCTCTGCGTGGTCCGACGCAGGGTGAACTATAAAGCGTTTTGAGCTGTAGCTTGTAATATCCTCTGTACGGCCAAGCATAACGGAGCCGTCCGCTGACACATCTTTACCTACATAGAAACCCGTGCATGCAAGGGCTTGTGTAGACAAAGAGAGGACAAGGGTGGCTGCGATTAAGCCTGCTTTAAAAAACTTTTTAAAATTCATATATAAAAAGGACCCTTTCAGTACATAATATTATAGTAAAATTTTATCTTATATTTGCGATTTTGTCAAGAGAG
>JAZNVD010000108.1:0-1780 GCA_045592645.1 Candidatus Ornithomonoglobus sp.
TGTTAAACGGCACAATTACGGGCAGGGTTTTTCTTGTAGTTACGATGATAACGGGTGCTGCAGGAATGATTGCATATAACAGCTCCAATTATTTCAGATTTATAAATGCAGGCGTAAGAATTACAGGTGTGACCTTTGGTATGTCATTTATATGTGAGATACTTGAGTATTTCTTTACTTATCATACCCTTACGGGCACGGCGATATTAAGCTATGCAATGCCCGATGCGGTTTATACGGCAATTGTTTCGTGGGTAATTTACCTGATAGTTAAAAAGACTTCATTTAAGAATGAGGATAAGCAGTTGCTTATGATTGAGGAGAGGATTGAGGAATGAGAGAAAGCAAACGCAGATTTTTAGTTCTTAAACTAATAATGCTCATTATGCTCACGGCTATCGCTGTGCGTTTGTTTTCTATGCAGATAATTGACGGCGAGGTTTATTTACATACTGCAACATCCCGTCTTGAAACCCGTTCAGTTGATAAAGCCCCGCGTGGCGATATTCTTGACCGTTATGGCAGAGTGCTTGTAACAAATAAAAGCGGTTATTCCGTTGTATTACGCAAGATGTCATCCGAAAATGAAACAGTCAACGAAACGGTAGCGCTTATTGCAGACTGTCTTGTAAGAACAGAGAACAAAATTGTAGACACATTGCCAATATCTCTTGACACCCCGTACCAGTTCATTTTTAAGGAAGATGGGGATAAGGAAGAATGGCTTGAAAGCAATGATTTCAGTAAACATGCATCGGCAGAGGATGTTATAGATTCTCTGAAAAATAAATACGAAATACCATACGATGCAAACAGTGAACTTACAAGGTATATGGCAGGCATTCGCTACGAGGCAGAAAAAAAAGACTTTTCATATTCTAACCCCGTTACAGTTGCGACGGATATAAATGCCGATGCAGTAGCGGAGCTTAAAGGCAGAGAGGACGAGCTTCGTGGTGTCTATGTTGTTGAGGAGTATGTCCGTGACTATGTGTCAGAGGGCCTTGCAACCCACATTTTAGGCAGAGTCGGACAGATTTCTGCCGAGGAGTACGCAAAAAACAAGGATAATGGCTACGGAATAAACGATATAATTGGCAAGCAGGGAATTGAACGCTGGGCAGAGAGTTATCTCCGCGGTGAAGACGGTGTTGACGGAACGACGGCAGAGGTTGACGGAAAAAGTGTTGAGCTGTCCAAGGATGTTCCTGCTACCCCGGGTAATTACGTAATGCTTACAATTGACAGTGAACTCCAGGAGGTCCTTGAAAAATCTCTTGAAAACACAATTCTTTCAATTGGAAATGACTGTGACTCGGGTGCGGCGGTAGTTCTTGATGTAAACACGGGAGATACCCTTGCTATGGCATCATATCCTACCTATGATATGTCGCAGTTTAATGATATCTATAGTGAACTCATATCCAATGATGCCAATCCAATGCTAAACCGTGCAGTGTCAGGTTTGTACAGCCCCGGCTCAACCTTTAAGCCGTTGACAGCAATTGCAGGATTGCAATCGGGGAAGATATCGGTTAATGAAACAGTTATCTGTAATGGTGTTTACACATATTATGAGGACTATCAACCAAGTTGTTGGATCTGGTCAGAGCATAATGCAAGCCATAGCCACCAGAACGCAACCCAGGCAATACAGAATTCGTGTAACGTCTACTTTTATGAGTTGGGC
This sequence comes from Candidatus Ornithomonoglobus sp., assembly GCA_045592645.1. Taxonomy (GTDB): domain Bacteria; phylum Bacillota; class Clostridia; order UBA1381; family UBA1381; genus Ornithomonoglobus. The sequence goes on from JAZNVD010000108.1 coordinate 1,691, forward strand.
AGACGCCTGGGAATTGATGCTCTTGGCGAGTATGCTGCAAAATTCGGACTTGGTGAATATACGGGAATTCAGCTTACAGAGGAAACAGAG
>JAZNVD010000109.1:0-9559 GCA_045592645.1 Candidatus Ornithomonoglobus sp.
GGAAGAAATGCAGGCTGGCTTACTGCTGCCTCTGCGTTGGCAAGAAGCGGCAACTCAACGGCACCGCACCTTATTTATCTTCCCGAACGTCCCATAAGTCGTGAAAAGATAATTGAGGACGTGAGAAATTGCCCTGAAACAAATATTATAATTGCTCTTTCTGAAGGCATAAAGGATGAAAATGGTGAGTACTACTGCAATCAGGAGTGTAATGCAGGTCACGACATATTCGGCCATGCCCAGCTGGCAGGCTGTGCAAAGGTTGTTGAGGGCTTCCTAAAGGACGAATTTGGATATAAAATGCGTTCAATTGAGCTTAATGTACTACAGCGTTGCGGCGGACATTTCACATCACTTACAGACCTTAATGAGTCAGAAGAAATCGGTATGTATGCGGCAAAAACCGCCGCTGACGGTAACACAGGTCTTGTTATGGGCTTTAAGCGTACAGGCGACTATAAGTGCGAGATAGTTGCAAATAAGGTTTGTGATGTTGCCAACAAGGAAAGAAAGGTTCCCGACGAATACATCAATGAAGCTTCAAACGATGTGACAGAGGAATTTGTTAAGTATTGTAAGCCGCTTATTATGGGTGAGCCCGAGGTAATAACAGAGGACGGAGTTCCGAAGCACATTACAAGATAACAGCGGGGAGACTATAGTATGAAATTATCAGAGAAATTCATTAAGGCAAATGATATGGTCTGTACTTTTGAAAACCATGTGCCGTCGCCATATTTCAGAAAGACATTTGATTTGAGTTTCAAACCCGAAAAGGCAGAGATAACAATATGCGGTCTTGGTTTCTATGAGATTTATATCAACGGTAAAAATATCACAAAAGGTCCCCTTGCGCCCTATATCAGCAACACTGACGAGCTGTGTTATTATGATAATTATAATGTAAAAGAATTACTCACAGAAGGAAAGAATGTTATTGCAGTTCAGCTTGGCAACGGTTTCCGTAATCCCTTTGGAGGTTTTATCTGGAACTTTGATGAAGCAGCACATATAGGACCTGTTACAATGGCATTCTGCCTTGAGGCAAGGGACAGTAAAAATGAGTTGGTAATAGAAGCGGATGAAACAGTAAAAACACATCCGTCACCCGTTACATTTGACGATATAAGAATGGGTTGCAGATACGATGCCCGTCTTGAAATTCCCCATTGGAATGAGGTTGACTTTGATGACAGCGGGTGGGAAAACGCACTAATGGAGCCAACTCCCGTGGGCGAGAAGGTATTATGCCCTGTTGAGCCTATCACTGTTACACGTGAGATAAAGCCTGTAAATATTGAGCATTATTACGAGCTTCCTTTCTGTCATAAAACAAACGATAAAAACGCAGAGCCGAGAGAAAATACATTCCGCAAGGATGTTTATGTTTTTGACTTTGGCACAAACACGACGGGTGTTGCAAAGTTAAAGATTAATGGTTATGAGGGACAGAAAATCATTATCCGTAAGGGTGAAATGCTTATTGACGGAAAGTTCACCATCAGTAACATTATTTTTAATGCCCGTGAGGGAGAAACGTTAGAAAGATATCTTGATTATTCACAGACAGACGTCTATATTTGTAAAGGCGGGGAAGAGAAGTTTGTTCCCAAATTCAAGTTTGACGGCTTCCGCTATGCTTATGTAGAGGGCTTGAAGCCTGATCAGATAAATGAGGATACACTAACATTGGTTGAAATGTATTCAAAACTGGATGCCCGTGGAGATTTTGAATGTTCCGATGATGTTTTAAACACATTGCAAAAGAGAATAAGACGTTCAGATTTAACTAATATTTTCTATTTCCCGATGGATTGTCCCCACAGAGAAAAGAATGGCTGGACGGGTGACGCTGCAGTGTCTGCAGAGCATATGCTTTTAAACATTAACCCTGAACAGTATTTTAAAGAGTGGTTAAGAAGTATAAGATGTGCCCAGACGGCAGAGGGTGTACTTCCCGGTATCGTTCCCACAGGCGGTTGGGGCTTTGCCTGGGGTAACGGTCCTGCATGGGACAGAGTTCTGGTTGAGTTACCTTATCAGGTATACAGATTTACAGGTGATAAGTCTGTTATATCAGAAAATGCCGATGCAATAGTAAAGTATCTTAATTACATAGCATCACGCCGTGACGAGAGAGGACTTGTTGCAGTAGGTCTTGGCGACTGGCTGGACCCCAACTGGAACGAGCATGATGAGAATTCTAAAATTGCATCGCCTCTTGAATTTACAGACAGCGTAATTGTAATGAATATCTGCGAAAAAGTGATACATTTATTTAATCAGGCAGGTATTACAGACGGAATTGAAGTAGCCCAAAAGCTGAAAAACGAAATGCGTAATGCAATAAGAGAAAATCTTATTGATAAGGCTACAATGACAGTTGCAGGAGATTGTCAGACATCTCAGGCTGTTGCACTTTCCTATGGTGTATTTAATGAAGATGAGCTTCCGAAAGCACAGGCAAAGCTGATTGAAATTATACATCGTGACGGTGATGTAAATGCCTGTGGTAAGGTTGGTGTAAGAGAAATATTCCATGTCCTTACGAAAATGGGCGAAGTTGACCTTGCACTTAAAATAATCAAGTCAGAGCATCCTCACTGCTATGGCTATTGGGTTAAAAATGGCGGTGATACAATGTGGGAAAGCTTCAAGGCTTTGGATAATCCGCATCTTGATTCACGAAACCACCACTTCATGGGCGACATTTCAAGTTTATTCATCCAGGAATTTGCAGGATTAAAGCCTAACCCTGATGCAACAGATGTTTCACACTTTGAGGTTTCGCCAATTCCGCCTACAGAGCTTGATTATGCCAAGGCATATTATGATTATAAAACAGGCAGAATCAGTGTGGAATGGAAACGCGAGGAAGAGGGAATAACCCTTAACGTTAAGACTGCACCTGAAACATATGGTGAAATAAAAGCCCCTGTGGGATATGCTTTTGCTGACGGTCGTGGCATAGTAGAATGGCAGGGTGAAAAGGAATTTAATTTACAAATGAAAAAAGCATAACTAAAAAAACTCCCGATTGGGAGTTTTTTTAGACTAAAGATTCAATCTGATTATTTAAGAATTGCATTTCAGCATCCATTTTTTCTACAAGAGTTGCGCAAACCTTTAATTCCGAACTGATTGAATCGGGTATTTCCGATTCATTTTTGTATCTTATCTTATGTTCAAGGCTCGCCCAGAAATCCATAGCAACGGTACGAAGCTGAATTTCCACCTGAACCCACTGTTCCTCGTTAAGCATACGAACGGGAATTTCCACGTGCATATGATAACTGCGGTAACCGTTTTCTTTAGGTTCTTTTATGTAGTCCTTGATCTGAATAATCCGAACGTTATCAAAGTTTTTAATAACTTCCGCAACTTTATAAATATCGTCCTGGAACTGACAAACAATTCTTATTCCTGCAATATCATCAATGTGTGCTATTGCGTTTTCCAGTGTAGGCTCAAGACCCTTTTTTTCTAATTTTCGTGCAATAGAGCTGGGTCGCTTCAATCGTGACTTAACGTGCTCGATAGGGTTATGCTTCTTATGAGCAAAAAGTTCGTCGGTGATTGTATCTATGTACATATTAACAACCTTTAACGCACTTGAGTAGGGAAGCATTGCCATTCGTAAATCATGACTGTTTGTTTCTTCTATAAGCATTTCCACACAACCTTTCTGTGATACTTACATTTTATCACAAATGAGTGGAATTTGCAAGAGGAACTTATCATCAAAAAACTTCAAAAACAGTCAATGAAATTCTGCTTTCAGTTCGTGCTCGTGACGGTATTTTTCTCTTGTTGCCAACCCACCCCGGATATGCCGTTCCGCCTTGTTTTTCTGGAGAACGTTGTGACATCTTCTGTACATATCACGGTTGATGTTTAAAAGTCTTTCGTGGACGTCCTTGTGTACAGTGGATTTGCTTACATTGAAAATTCTTGCCGTGCTTCTGACTGTGGCATCATTGTCAATAATGTACTGTGCAATGTCGAGAACACGGTCTTCTATATAGTCCTTCATTCTTAACCCCCAAATATTTACGGTAAAACCGTCTGCATTTTCTCTACAATATATGAGGTAGGGATGGGGGATATTACAACAAAAAAGCAATACAAAAAAGACGGTTATCCAGGGAGATAACCGTCAATAATATTTAATTATATTTGCCTGTGGCAAATTTTCCATAACGCAAACGCAGTTTGCATTTCATTCGCCAATGGCGAATTTCACGCCGTCAGGCATTTCATACACCGAAGGTGTATTTCACTGTGCTTATCCGTAAGAATAATGCACTTAATACATTCCGCCCATTGAAGGATCCATTGCGGGTGCAGCCGCAGGAGGCTCGGGCTTATCTGCAACAAGGCTCTCTGTTGTAAGAACCATTGCTGCTACTGATGATGCGTTCTGAAGTGCGCTTCTTGTAACCTTAACGGGGTCAACAATGCCCATTTCAATCATATTACCGTACACACTTGTAAGTGCGTTAAAGCCTTCACCCTTGGGTAGTGTCTTAACTTTATCAACGATTACCGCACCCTCAAGACCTGCATTTCTTGCAATCTGCCATGCAGGCTCCTCAAGAGCCTTAAGAACGATTGATACACCTGTCTTTTCATCACCTTCAGTTTCATTAAGAAGCTTTGCGACCTCGGGAATAACGTCAAGGTAGCTTGTGCCGCCGCCGGCAATAATACCCTCTTCAACTGCCGCCTTTGTAGCAGCAAGCGCATCTTCGATACGTAGCTTCATTTCCTTCATTTCAGTTTCTGTTGCAGCACCAACCCGGATAACTGCAACACCGCCTGCAAGCTTTGCAAGACGTTCCTGAAGCTTTTCACGATCAAAATCTGATGTTGAGTTTTCAAGCTCGCCCTTGATAACTCTTACACGGTCAGCAATAGCTTCCTTTGAACCTGCACCGTCAACGATTATTGTAAGCTCCTTTGAAATCTTAACCTGCTTTGCCTGACCAAGCATTGTAACGTCAGCATCCTTAAGGTCAAGACCAACCTCTTCAGTTATAACCTGACCGCCTGTAAGGATTGCAATATCCTGAAGCATAGCCTTACGTCTGTCACCAAAGCCCGGTGCTTTAACGGGAACGCAGGTAAATGTTCCGCGTAGCTTGTTAAGGATAAGAGTTGAAAGAGCTTCGCCCTCGACGTCCTCGGCAATAATCACCATTTTTTTGCCTGCCTGAACAACCTGCTCAAGTAAGGGCAGTATCTCCTGAATGTTTGAAATTTTCTTATCAGTGATTAAGATATAAGGGTCGTCAAGTACCGCTTCCATCTTATCTGTATCTGTTACCATATACGGTGTGATGTAACCGCGGTCAAACTGCATACCTTCAACGATTTCTGAATATGTTTCAGCAGTCTTTGATTCCTCAACAGTAATAACGCCGTCAGCTGTAACCTTTTCCATTGCGTCTGCAATAAGCTCGCCAACCTCGTCATTTGCGGCTGATACTGATGCAACACGTGCAATATCATTTTTGCCTGAAACATTCTTTGCTGATGCTAAAAGATTTTCAACTGCCACATCAACTGCCTTCTGAATACCACGACGAACAATCATTGGGTTAGCACCTGATGCGACGTTCTTAAGACCTTCTCTTACAAGTGCCTGTGCTAAAAGTGTAGCAGTTGTTGTACCGTCACCTGCAACATCATTTGTCTTTGTTGCAACTTCCTTTACAAGCTGTGCACCCATATTCTCGAATGCGTCCTCAAGCTCGATTTCCTTTGCGATTGTAACACCGTCATTTGTAATAAGAGGTGCACCGAATTTCTTGCCAAGAACAACATTTCTGCCCTTGGGTCCCAATGTGATTTTAACAGTGTCCGCAAGCTGATTGATGCCACTTTCTAATGCGTGTCTTGCGTCCTGACCGAATTTAATTTCTTTTGCCATTTCTATTACCCTCTTTCAAATTATTAGTCTGTAACCTTTGCTAAAATGTCACTCTGACTAAGGATTGTATACTCCTCACCGTCAACTTTAACTTCAGTTCCTGCGTACTTTGACATAAGAACTTTGTCACCTACTGCGACTTCCATCTTAACTTCCTTGCCGTCAACCATACCGCCGGGGCCTACTGCAACAACAACAGCTACCTGGGGCTTTTCCTGTGACTTTGAAGAAAGAATGATGCCACTCTTTGTGGTTTCCTCTGCTTCAAGCATTTTAATAACTACTCTGTCCGCTAATGGTTTGATAGTCATAACTGTTTACCTCCTGTAATTGTATAAAACGGCTTTTGCCTTTTTGTACCTGAATATTTTTAGCACTCTCGGTTGTTGAGTGCTAACAAAAGCTATTATCTTATTTTTTATATTATTAATCAAGGCTCGGAATTAGTTAAAAATACAAAGAAATCGTTAAATATCTCTGTTTTTTGATTTAATTCTCGAAATTTTACAAAAAACCAATATTTAACAGATAATTCATAAATATTATGAAATGAAGTTTTCCATTAAGGAAATCGCTTTATCCATTGCGTCAAAAATAAATCCGTTTTTCAAAGAAGCGATGTCAGAAATGGGATAAGCATCTTCGGAAATTTCCTCGGAAGAGACAAGGCGACTTATTCCGTTTTCATCAATATACAGACGTATCTGTCCATCCTCGAGGACAACTCTGTATGTTGTCTGTGACGGAAGGGGGGTTGATATTGTATTAAAGTCAGTAGAGTTTGCCTGGGTTACAGTTTCGTTAAAAATTTGCTTGTTAATTTTATTTATTCCCCAGAAATATCCTGCTGTAAAAACTACCGTCGCTATGAATAAATATGACAACACAATAAATATATTCCTTTTGTTTAGAGTTAAATTTTTCATTTTATTTCCTCCATGAAATCTTTTTAAATCAATTCTTACCATAATTTGAAAAATAATACCAAAAAGTATTGAAATAAATTAAAATTTGATATATAATATTAAGGAATATATAATAATGATTATAATGGTAAAAATAAATGTAAGAGGAGGGGTTAAGTGTGTCAGAATACAGTAGAAGAAACCGTGGTAACAATTCAGGCGGATATGATGATTTTGACTGGGAGAAGTTTGACAGAAGAACCAGGTCAGAATCAACTGTATATTCAACAAACTCAGAACCTTTAAAACGAAGAAGACAGGCGCCGGCAGAGACTCCTGCAAGGAGAAGGACCGGTTCTGCTGATAGTATGACCTCAGGAACAACAAGGAGGGTAGCATCGACTTCACAATCTGTTGCACCTGTGACAAGAAAGAAGAAAAGAAAAAAACAGCTTTCAAGAGAACAGGTAGAACGCAGAAGAAGAGTCAGGAACGTAATGCTGGCTACGATTCTTATTGTTGCGGTTGTGTTATCTGGTGTTTTTGTAGGAATGTATGTTGCAGTTAACCGCGAGATAAAGGAAATGAATCTGTCGGGGCTGGCTCTAAACTATAGTTCAACACTTTATTATTATGATGAGAGAGGTAATGAAGTAGAAATTGGACCGCTTCATTCGGATAAAAACAGCATACCTGTTGAATCCGCAGAAATATCACCTGCTTTCAAGGATGCAATTGTTTCAATTGAAGATGAGAGATTTTATACTCATCCCGGTGTTGATTTAAAGAGAACTGTCGGCGCAACGGTTAAATATGTTTTATCAAAAATAGGAATCGGTGAATCCAGTTACGGTGGTTCTACAATAACTCAGCAGGTTATAAAGAATATAACCCTTGAGGATGATTTTAAAGCAACACGTAAGGTCAAGGAGATAATGCGTGCCCTTGCTCTTGAGAACGAACTTTCAAAGGATGACATTCTAACATTGTACTGTAATGTTGCATATTTCGGTAACGGATGTAATGGTGTTGAGGCGGCATCAAGGTTGTATTTTAATAAGTCGGCAATAGACCTTAATATACAGGAAGCTGCGGCAATTGCAGGAATTACACAGTATCCGTCTATGTATGATCCTATACAGAATCCCGAGAATAATGTGGAAAAGAGAAATATTGTTCTTGGCAAAATGTATGAACTTGGTAAGATTACTGAGGATGAATATGAAGCGGCAGTTGCATCCCCGTTGGAATTGGACAAGGGAACCATAAGGAATCAGGGTGAGAAAACATCTTATTTTGAAGACATGCTTGTTAACGATTTAATAAGAGACCTTATGGAACGTAAGAACTATACTGAAGACTTTGCAACGAGTCAGGTTTATAACGGTGGCTTGAAGATTTATGCAACCATAGATCCTGAAGTCCAGTCAGCTATGGAGAAAGTTTTTGAAAACCAGAAGCTTGGTAACTGCCAGGCGGCGATGGTTGTACTCGATCCGTATACAGGAGAGATAAAGGGTGTTATAGGCGGACTTGGACCTAAGACAGATATCAGGGGCTTTAACAGAGCTGATCAGGCTGTGCGTCAGCCGGGCTCAGCAATTAAGCCTCTGGCAGTATACGCACCTGCTGTTGATTTAAGCAAAATCACAGCTGCAGATATCATAAAGGATGAACCTATAACAATCGGTAATGATGACTGGAAACCCAAGAATGCATACAGTGGATTTAAAGGGAATATGACTGTCAAAGAAGCAGTGGCACGTTCATCAAATATTCCTGCGGTTAAAGTTCTTGACGAGGTTGGTCTTGGAAATTCCCACGGATATCTGAAAAACAAGTTCCATCTGTCAACGGTTGTTGACGGTGATAAGAACTACTCGTCACTGGCGTTGGGTGGATTAACAAAGGGTGTAACTGTAAGAGAAATGGCAGCTGCATACGGAGTATTTGTGAATTCAGGTAAATATATTGCCCCGTATACCTATACGAGAGTTGAAAACTCGGCAGGTGATATTGTTCTTGAGAATTATGCTAATGAAACACAGGTAATAAGTGAATCGGCTGCATATATTATGGCTGATATTCTGTCAGGACCTACAACAATGTCTATGGGTACTGCCACAGGAGCATATATATCATCGGGTATGCCGTCATACGGCAAAACAGGAACCACAGACGATGACTTTGATAAGTGGTATGTAGGATTCACACCTTATTATGTGGGTGCAGTGTGGTATGGGTTTGACAGCCCATCATCATTGAAGTCTGCGGGAATATCTTCCAATCCGGGCGTTTCGTCATGGAAGAAGGTATTTGACGAGATTTCTGCGGATCAACCTAACAAGACACTACAGAAACCATCCTCTGTAAAAGAAGCATATTTCTGTCCCATATCGGGCAACATTCCAAGTAGTACCTGTTCGAGCATAAAGGGATATTTTGTTCCCGGAACTCAACCGAAACAAAGATGTACAAATCATTACGGTGCAGAATTGCCAACGGAAGAGCCTGAGGAAACGGCAACGCCTGAAGCAACAGGGGAACCTGATGCAACAGAGAAGCCTGATGCAACAGAGAAACCTGTTGCGACAGAGAAACCTGTTGTGGCAATTATGGGTGATGGAAGCTTTCAAATGGATTTGCCAGAACTTGCTACAATGTGTCAGTGGGACATTCCTGTAAAAATGGTGGTTTTTGAAAACAAAAGACTTGGAATGGT
>JAZNVD010000110.1:0-3131 GCA_045592645.1 Candidatus Ornithomonoglobus sp.
GGCATCATAGGCGACAGGGTTTCACCTAAAAAGCTTATTGCCCTCGGTTATCTTGTAACGGCTCTTATGAATTTAATCATACCTCTTTGCCACAGTCCCTATACAATGCTTGGAGTATGGTGTATAAACGGCTTTGCACAAAGCCTTATCTGGCCGCCTATGGTAAGACTTATGACAACATATTTGTCCCATCGTGACTATGAAATGGTGTCTTTGTGGACCTTGTGGGGCGGTTCAATCGGTACAATATTTGTGTACCTTGTATCACCTCTTTTAATCTCCGTGGCAAGCTGGAGAGCTGTGTTTATATTTGCCGCCATTTGCGGAATTATAATGGTTGTTGTATGGTGGAAGCTTGCCCTTGATGCGGAGGTTTCACCGAGAGAAAAAGAGGGGGAAACCACTCCCAACGACGCAATGAAACGCCTTTTTGCACCCGTTATGATTTTTATAATGATTGCAATTGTCCTTCAGGGTATGCTAAAGGACGGCGTTACAACGTGGATGCCATCCTATATAAGTGATACATATAATTTAGGTGCGGTTATTTCAATCCTTACGGGTGTTGTGATACCCTTGTTTACGATTTTTATGAACGTCCTTTTCAGGAGCCTTTACAGACGCGTTTTTACAAATCCCGTTACCTGTGCAGGTGTCATTTTCGCCATTGGCGGTGTGTTTGCCCTTGGCTTGTATTTCGTTTCGGGACGCAGTGCCATTGCGTCAATTATCCTTACGGCGTTACTTGTAAGTGCCATGCACGGCGTAAACCTTATGCTTATTTGTATGGTGCCTGCAATGTATAAAAAGTTTGGCAGTGTTTCAACTGTGTCGGGGGTTATTAACGCCTGCACATACGTTGGTTCTGCCCTTTCAACCTATGGCATTGCCGTTTTGTCACAGCGTGTCGGCTGGAGTATAACGGTGCTTATGTGGGTTGTGTTTGCCATAGTTGGTATGATTATTTGCCTTGTGACCGCAAGACCCTGGAGAAGGAGTATAAGATAATATGAAACTAACTTATTTTGGTACTGCAGCGGCGGAGGGTTTCCCTGCAGTGTACTGTAACTGTAAATTCTGTCAGGAGGCACGGAAGCTTGGCGGTAAGAATATCCGTACCCGTTCCCAGGCAATGGTAAATGATGATTTATTGATTGACTATCCTGCAGACACCTATTGGCATTTTATAAATAACGGTGTAGAGGGTGATTTGATTAAGTATCTTCTCATTACCCATTCCCACGGGGACCATCTTTACACTGATGACCTTGAAATGAGAAATACCGAGTTTTTTGCCCACGATTTGCGTGTGCCCGTAATGGAGATTTTCTGCGGTAAGGGTGCTTATGATAAGATTATAAAAAGCGGCAAGGCTGAAATGAATATGAAAGTTACATTGGTTGAGCCATTTAAACCCTTTAAAATGGGTGACTATACAGTAACGCCTTTGCCTGCACGCCATAAGCCTGGTGATAATGCGTTGATTTATATTATTGAGGGTGACAAGACTCTCCTTTATGCCAACGATACGGGGTATTTCTTTGACGAGGTATTTGATTATATTAAGGAAAACAATATCCGCTTTGATATGGTTTCTTATGATTGTACCTGCGTGGATATTCCCGAGATTGACGAGGGGTATCATATGGGTATTGCCAACATTGAGAGAGTGTCGGCAAGGCTTCGTGAGATAGGTGCGGTGGACAGTGACACGGTTGAATACATTAACCATTTCTCCCATAACGGTAATCCCATACATCACGTTCTTGAGGAAAGAGTAAAGGATTTAGGCTACGGCGTATCCTATGACGGATGCTGTGTAGAGTTTTAAAAAAATGGCAGACGAAAACGTCTGCCATTTTTATTGCTGATAGTTGATATTTTCTTTATCCTTAAGGGCATAGCTTATAAGTGTATGACATTCAAGATTTTCACGGTGCATATCAACTGCATTGATTTGGTGATTATTATAGGTAGTGTAATAATATATGCCACGGGTGGCGTTACAGCAGGAGGTGTAGATTGTGATTTCATATCCGCCTGTTTCCACCTCACAACACCCACGGGTTTGGCTGACCGTATTTAATATATGAAAGAATTGTCCCACACTTTCTGCCTCGCCTGGACCCGATACGGAGTTAAGCTTTGTAAAGATTGCACGGATAAATCTTGATTGTGATGATAAGTCCCCCGGTAAGCCCATAGCACCCATACCACGGCTGTAAGGGATAAGCTCTATTTCGGGTGCAAGGCAGTTTTCAGGTGGCTTGGGGGAGAGGTGCATATAGTGGGTAAGATTTCGCATTTGTTCAGGGAAAGGCGGATTGTTGGTGAGAACACCCACAGGGTTATTGTAAACTTTTATCCCGTCGGCAGTTGCTTCAACGGTTATTGCCGTGTCACGGTCTGCGATTATCCAATGCAATGGTGCAGGGGGTAGTGAGCTGTTAAAAGCCGTGTTTGTCAGGTTTATTGTGTCAATGAGCTTCTTTGCATCGGGAACGGTTTTGCATTGTGAGAGAATATAGGGGATAAATTCAAAGGTTGCGACGTTGTCTGGATTGTCAGTGATGGGATTAAAATGGGCATTACCCACAAAGTTCAGACCTGCCATTCCAAGCCCGGCCTCATTTATGGCATCATAATAGAGGGGGTAGTTATCGCAGACGTAAGCCATACCCATTATGGCAAAATGTCGGGGGATAGTGGGCAGGTGTCGGAATGAGAGAGGGTATCTGCGAGGGGTGATTGTGACGGTTTCGCAGTATGAGGTTTCATAATCAAGTGTCCTGCCAAAATAGAAATCTTTTGTTTTGTATGTTATAGCGGTACACATAATATCAACTCCTTTACTTTATTTTGTGGGAAAAGTGGGCGGGATATTCGTCAAAAACAACTACCGAACGGGTGGAAAATACACCTTTGTTCACAAAATTGCATAAAAGTAAAAAAACGCAAAAAAAATTGAAAAAAAGTGTTGACAAAGGGAATGGGATGTGGTAAACTAATATAGCTGTCGCAGTTGGTGACAGGTTGTACATTGAAAAATGAACAGTGTGAGTTCTTGAAGTGTAATTAATACACAAATCAATTACTTTATGAGTTTTTTGCATCAAAAAAATTCGGAATTA
>JAZNVD010000111.1:0-6487 GCA_045592645.1 Candidatus Ornithomonoglobus sp.
AAAAAGTATGGGAAAATGTTAAAATAATATCCAGATACAGAAAGAGAATGAATATTATGCGAAGGGGAAATTTATGGAGGAACAAATTATGCATCGGTTCAGAAAGGCAAAAATAGAAGATAAAGAGGTAATAGACGAAATTTTAACAAAATGCGACTGTCCAAGCCTTGAATATAATTTTACTACACTGTTTTTGTGGCAGGATGTATTCAATATGGAATTTAAAATAGAGGATGGAGTTTTATTTATTAGGAGTGGGAAAGATAACAAGTCCTATCTTTTTCCTTGCGGAACAGGGGATGTAGAGGATGCCGTAAAAAAGCTACTGGAGGAAAATGTGCGTTTTCATAGTGTTAGTGAAAAAAATAAAGCGTATTTAGAATCGTTAGCACCGGGGCGATTTGAGTTTAAGGAAGTACGAAATGACGGCGATTATGTGTATTTAAGAGAAAGTCTTGCTACTTTGAGTGGTAAAAAGCTTAGTTCAAAGAGAAATCATATTAATAGATTTGTTGCTGAAAACCCCGATTGGTGCTATGAAGAAATAACACCTAAAAATATTGAGGAAGTTGTTAAAATGCATGAGAAGTGGTGCCAAATAATTGATGACGGGAGCAAAAAGGGGCTTTCCGATGAAACACGTGTGGTTAAGCGTGCTCTTGCTCATTTTGATGAGCTAAAACTTTCGGGCGGTCTTATAAGATGTGGGGGAGAAGTTGTGGCTTTCTCTCTTGGTGACAGACTTAACGACAAAACCTTTTTGGTACACATCGAAAAAGCATTTTCACATATTACCGGTGCATATCAGATTATAAACAGGGAGTTTGTGCTCCACAACTGTATGGATTATGAGTTTGTGAACAGGGAAGATGACACCGGTGATGAAAACTTAAGGAAAGCCAAGCTTTCATATAAGCCTGTTGAAATTGTAAAAAAATATGAAGCAAAGGAACTAAAAGTATGATTTTGAGCGCTGATATACGCCACAAAAACCAGATTATAAGGCTTTGGAGTGAAGCTTTTGGTGATAGCCCAAATACCATAGAAAAATATCTTGAAACACTTTTAAAATACTTCGTTGTTTACGAGGATGATGGAATTGTAAAAGGAATGCTATCTGTTCTGCCTGTGACATCTGGAAATAAAAACGGAGGATATATCTATGCCGTAGTTACTCATCCTTATTACAGAGGACAAGGGATATGCAGAACTTTGATTGAGAGCATAAAGGATAATAAAAAGTATGATTTTCTTGTTTTGGTGCCGCAAAACGAAGGACTTTTTGAATTTTACGAAAAAATGGACTTTATAAAGGTACCTTTGCTTGTAAAAAAAGAGCTATGCGTGAATAAAACAAATGAGTCAAAGCTAAATCTTAAAAAATTGACTGTGAAAAAATATGAAGCTTTGCGTAATTTGTTTTTGGGAGAAGAAAATCTTATAAAATGGGATACCCAAATGCTGTTTTTTGCTAAAACTATGTATGGTGGTGAATTTTATGAGATAAAGAAAGCAGAAAAAAGAGTGGGTCTTGCATTTTTGTATAAGGAAAAGGAAACCCTGTTTATAAAAGAACTAATCACAGAAAATCCGGAGGAAATAGCCGATTTTCTTGGTTCTGAATTGGATGCTCAAACTGTTAGGTTTTCTTATATCCAAAATAATGGAGAACCAACCTATATGATGTTTCCTGATGAGTTTTCAGGACTATATTTTGGAATATATTTTGATTAGCATAGCACCTGAAATTTATTTTTAATGTTATGAAAAATATTAAGAAAACGGGAGATGTAATATGCATAAATATAAACTTACTAAAACTGCTTGTTATATGACAGGTATGACAATGTCTATAACGGCAAATTTATCACCTATTTTATTTTTGACGTTCAAAGATATGTATAATCTGTCTTTTACGCTGCTTGGTTTTCTTGTAGTAATTAATTTCTTTTCGCAATTGCTTATTGATTTGATATTTACATTTTTTTCTAAATGTTTTAATATACATAGAGTAGTGAGAATTACACCTTTTGTTGCGTTTGTGGGTTTAATAGTATACGCAGTTTTGCCAAAAGTTTTCCCAGATATTGCATTTTTATGGATTGTGATAGGAACAATAATATTTTCTGTTGCTTCAGGGTTAAGTGAGGTTTTGATGAGTCCTGTGATTGCAGCAATTCCAAGTGAGAATCCTGAACGTGAAATGAGCAAACTACACTCAATGTATGCTTGGGGTGTGGTAGGTGTAGTAATATTAAGTACATTGTTTTTGTGGATTTTTGGTAGCACGAATTGGACGTATCTTGCACTGATCTGGTCAATAGTGCCTTTTACGGCATTTGTGATATTTTTAAAAGCAAAACTTCCTCAAATGGACCATTTTGAAGGAGAACAAAAAGAAACAAAAATATTTAGCAAAGGCATTATTTTATGCACATTATGTATATTCTTTGGCGGAGCAGCAGAATGCACAATGTCTCAATGGGCGTCGGGTTTTATTGAGAATGCCATAGGGGTTCCTAAAATTTATGGCGATGTTATAGGTGTGGCATCATTTGCGGCATTATTGGGGATAGGAAGAACCCTGTATTCCAAATATGGCAAGAAAATTATTAACATTTTGCTCTTTGGGATGCTCGGTGCGAGTTTTTGCTATTTTATGGCAGGTTTAACATTAAGTCCTGTGGTTGGAATTATAGCATGTGCCATGGTTGGAATTTTTACATCTATGTTATGGCCCGGGACCTTGATTTATGTAGAAGAAAAATTCGAAAACGTAGGGGTGGCTATTTATGCACTTATGGCTGCCGGCGGGGATATTGGAGCATCTCTTGCACCACAACTGCTTGGCATTATATCCGATAAATTTAATATGATGAGCTTTGCTTTGAAGATATCAAATATGTTCAATATAAGTACAGAACAAGTTGGTATGAGGGCAGGGTTGCTTGTAACAGGGATTTTCCCGGTTGCGGGTGTACTATGTATACTTTGTATGAAAAAATATTTTAAAAAATACGATAAGACAATCCATTAAAAGAGCAAGAATAATCAATTATTCTTGCTCTTTTCTATTCTGCTATGATAACATCCTTATGCTCCAGTTCATTAGGTGGTGGGGCATTTGTAGTAACAGTATCAACATTGTTTATTGAACATAGTCAGCTTTTGTAAAATACCTATTGGAAGAACAAGATAGCAAAGAAGACACCAAGAATAGAGGATTAAATTTCTAAATTATGAAAAAAATTTATTAAATATTCATAAAAAACTTGATTATTGAAACATTATATGTTATAATAATCAGTAGGTGAATGAAAATGGATTTTTTAAAAAAAACTTCAATGTAATTTGATTTTTTGTTTACTTAATTTAACAAGAGAATAAAAGGTTACTATACAAAGGTAAGTTTTTAAGAAAAACAATTTTTTATTCCTAACCCGATAAAATCATTAAATAAAGTTTGTTAGGCAATGAAAGGAGTAATAACAAATGGAATATGGAATAAATATTGAATATTTTACAAGACAATCAAATTTAGAAAATGCTGCGAAGCTTGTGAGTAAAGCTGGGTTTAAGATGCTTGATTATACACCACCTTTACTGAAGGATAACTGGAAATCTCTTATGCAAGAGCATCTTAAAATTTTTGACGAATACGGACTAAAGGTACATCAAACCCATGCACCCTTTAACAGATACGGAAGTTACGGAGATAAGTATAATGTATGCCTTGAAAGATGTGCAGAGGCAACGGCAATTATGGGGGCAGAATTCATGGTCACACATGGTGATGAGTTTGATTTTGATAATTTATCCTTCTCGCCCGAAGCAGCTCTCGAATATAATTATAAGCTTTTCTTGCCCTATGTTGAATTGGCTGAAAAAAATGGATATAAAATGGCTTTTGAGACAGTTTTTGAAGATGGATTCAAAAACACAAAACGATTTACCTCTAATGATGATGATCTTTTGAAGCTTATTACTTCTTTTGAAAGTAGCAGTGTAGTATGCTGTTGGGATTCTGGGCATGCAAAGATATCCATTGGTCGTAACGCGCCAGACGTCATAAGAAAATTTGGTTCATTAATTCAATGCACTCATCTTCATGACAATGCAGGAAGTGATTCCCATCAAACTCCTATGACGGGTGATATTGACTGGATGTCTGTTATGCCTGCTTTTCATGATATTGACTATAAGGGGGTTCTTAATGTTGAGTATGCACACGGAAGTATCCCGGAAAAATTGATGGAGAATTATATCCAATATACTTTTGATTCTGTAAAGTATTTATGGGGTATTGTATAATTTTTTTGTCTTAACTTGATATAAACCTCCCGAATTGATTCGCATCTAAAATATACAGTCTTTATTTCTGTGTTGAATATTGACAAAAAATAAAGCCTCTCTTGCATGAGGGGAGGGGGACCGCCGAAAGGTGGTGGAGGGATATAAATGAGGGATTTTTTCAATCAAAAAAATCCCTCAGTCTGTTTTTTAGACATCCTCCTTTGGGCAAGGGGCTATTTGAAAAGGTTTACATCTAAACCTTATATGTACAATAGGTAAGATTTAGATACAATCAAGATTTTTTGGTATTTATGCGGGACTGAGTTACCTATTCGGCTATATCTCTTGTTACAGGAATTTTATGATATATTTATCATAGATGTTGCATAATCTGTAACATATAAATAATTAGTAGGTGCAATATGAAAGCAATTGTTATATATAAATCAAAATATGGTTCAACAAAGGCATATGCAGAGTGGATTGCAAAAGAGCTTTCTTGTGATGCGGTTGATGTATCGCAGGTAGGTATAAACGATTTAAAGGAATACGATACAATCATTTATGGCGGTGGATTATACGCCGAGGTGATAGCAGGGGTAACTCTTATTACTAAAAATATAGAGAAATTGAAAAATAAAAAATTGATTGTGTACACAACTGGACTAACTCCTGCCGACTGCAGGGGCTACTATGATGACCTTGTTGTTAAGAAAAACTTTAAGGGTGATATCTATTCAAAAATTAAGATGTTCAATTATCCGGGTAAGATGATTATTTCAGAGCTTTCTCTTGTGCATAAATCTGCAATAAAAACCTTAAAGAAAATTATGGCAGATAAAAAAGAACCAACAGAAATGGAAAGACTTCTTATTGAACTTTGTGATGCAGATGGTGATTTTTCAGACAAGTCTTTAATATCAGAGCTTGTTGAATACGCACGGTGTTAGTCAAGTTTTCAAAAGAGGAGATAACATGAGAGAAACAGTACCAAATTACTATCACAAATTTAAATGCATTGCACAAAAGTGTACACATAATTGCTGCATAGGATGGGAGATTGATATAGATGAGGACACGATGGAGCTTTATAACAATCTTGACACGCCTATGGGTGAAAAAATAAGAGAGAGTATTGGAGGCGAAATACCACATTTTATTCTTCAGGAGGGAGAAAAATGTCCCTTCTTAAATAATGATGGTCTTTGCAATATAATTTGTGAGTATGGGGAAGATGCTCTCTGTGATATATGCTATCTGCACCCGAGATTTAAGAATTTTTATTTTTCCTTTGAAGAAACAGGGCTTGGACTTTGTTGTGAGGAAGCAGCAAGAATAATCCTATTTGATGAAGAAAGGTTTAGTATTTGTAAGCCTGATGACATTTTGGAAGAAGAACGGGAGTTTTTTGCAAAAAGACAGAAAATTTTTGATATTTTACAGAACAGAGATAATAGTATGGGAGAACGTTTTTTGGAGTTAGCACGTACCTTTGAGGTTGAGTTTGACTTTAAGCTTGATGAACTCTGTGATTTATATTTATCTATGGAAAGACTTGATGATAAATGGACAAGGGAACTCAAATTTCTTAAACAATATTCTTTCAACAAAAGAATATTTGATGATATTAAGCTTCAAATTCCGTTTGAACAGCTTGCAGTTTATTTTATATTCAGACATCTTAAAATGAAAGATACTTTATCTGCTGTTAAAATTGCACTTGTAAGTTGTTATTTTATAGGTGCTCTTTTTGATTGTTATATGAGTGGCTTTGGTTGCATTAACGATGAAAAGATAATCGACATTGTGAGAATGTACTCGTCGGAAATAGAGTATTCCTATGAAAATTTACAGTCTTTGGTTGTGGCCGAAATATAGTTTTATTGACCAAATATTATATTTAATTTGATATGCAACACCAGGAAGACATAACGTCCACACCAGCTATTGATGCTACGATGCTTGATAGTGAAGTACTTTTAAATACAACACAATTATAAAAGTTTAAAATAAGCTCTTCAATATAGAGGAGCATTTTTTTGTTAATAACGCAAGGTGCCATTTTTGTGTTTGACCCTAAATATGCATGATTAGTCTTTGCTTTTTTTGCTATACACAACTCACATAAAGAATATTTAAATAAGAGAAAGAACATTTATATTCCATATATTATTGACATACACGTAATTTTGTT
>JAZNVD010000112.1:0-5351 GCA_045592645.1 Candidatus Ornithomonoglobus sp.
ACCTCACGAAGGACAGTGTCCAGTGTTACAAGCAGCTTGTCCATAACATCTTCTTTGTCAGGACGCACTGTCTGGTTAAGAATGTTAAACAATGCCTCCTCGGCTGAAATTTTTTCAATATGGTTTGTGGTGTCACGACCAATTACACATATACCGCCAATTTTAACGCCGTTATTTACGTTTAAATCAGTCTTTCCCGAGAACGGTGTGCCGTATGCGTAAACTCCGTCAGGAGTAATACGGATTGCGGGCTTGTCATCGTTTAAGATATACGCACCGGGAAACCGCTTTAACCAGATTTGAGTGTGTGTTGATTTGCCTGTTCCGCAGGGGGCGGAGAAAAGGTACGCACGGTCGTTATACACTACACAGGACGAATGAAGCATAAGTCCGTCGTAATGGATAAGTGTGTTATAGTATTCAGCACCCATAAATATGTATTCAATCATATCATAATCAAGGTGCGGGTTTTCCGCCTGACGTGCCTCAAAAAATTCGTCACTCAGGGTAATTGACACATTAGTAGGTTCGTCTCCGTCATAGATGTATTCTTCAGCCTGACGGGTAAGACGCGGCAGATGCACGTTCATCTCCACTATAATGTCAGCTATTTTATATCTCATTTGAAATTATCTCCCATAGTTTTATACAGTAATATTATACACAAACGGCGCCCGAATTGCAAGATATTTTGAGAATATTTATAAAAAGATATGGACAATCCGATTGAAATGGTGTATAATGAGGTTATAATATACTTAATATGAAAGGAACGGAAAATGAAGAAGACAAAGATTATTTCAATTATATCAGCCTTTGTTATTGCAATGGGCGTAAGTGTAAGTGTTAATGCTTTCTATGATATGCCTTCCGGTACAATCGGTGAGGCAATGCAGAGTGCGGTGGACGCAGGACTTATTAACGGTTATGATGACGGCACAGTAAAGCCTGATAACTTAATCACAAGAGCAGAAATGGCGGCTATTATTACCCGTGCATTTGGTGCTGAAGATATGTCAGTCAAGGAGTACGTAGATGTACCTCAGAGTGCGTGGTATCATGATGTGGTTTCGAAGTCAGTTGCTATGGGAGCTTTCCAGGGTGATGATGATGTCACATTCTCACCGGAACGTAATATTACATTCCAGGAAACATATATTGTTTTGTCAAGGGTATTTGCCTTTGAACCGTATCTTGTAAAGCAGTCAGGTTTACTTCTAGGCGATGTTGATGCGTCAGTGCTCAACTCATTCCCTGATAACCTTGAGCTTGCTTCATGGGCAAAGGACGGTGCAAAGTACATAGTAGGTAACGGCGGCTGGAAGGGCATTGACGGAAAGCTGAAGCCTACAGCATACATTACCCGTGGTGAGTTTGCACTGTTAATGGATTCAATAGTTGACCGTTATATTGACGAGCCCGGAACTTATGCAAACATTATGGATGAGTTTGTAATGGTACGTTGCGGCGGTGTTACAATTGACGGTATGAAGACAACAAAGAATGTTGTAATTGCATACAGCGTCGGAACAGAAGGCGTATTGATTAAAAACTCTGTTATTAACGGTGTAACACTTGTTCTTGGCGGTTCAGATATTACTCCCAAGAGAACAGTAAGTGAAACAGGCGTAATTAAATATCAGCCCGATGAGTCACACGTTAAGCTTGATGGAAATATTTATGACTTAAGAGTAGCAGGTCAGCATATATTAGTTGATGCATCAACTGCAAATGTTGCCTATGCGAAGTCAAACGCATCAAACATTATTTCACTGATGTTTAACTTAGGTTAACGGGAGGGCACATATGAAGATGAAATACAAGAGGGTGCTTCTTAAGGTCAGCGGCGAGGCAATGGCAGGAGAACAGGGCTTCGGTATTGACGAGAAGACGGTAAATAACATTTCAGAGTACATTAAAAAAATAGTTGATATGGGTTGCGAGGTTTCAATTGTTGTTGGCGGCGGAAACATCTGGCGTGGCCGTTCTAGTGAGAATATGGACCGTACACGTGCAGACCATATGGGTATGCTTGCACCAGCTATTAACTCACTTGCATTATGTACAGCATTGGAGGCAGTAGGTGTTGAAACAAGAGTTGAAACAGCTATTGAGATGCGACAGATTGCAGAGCCATATATACGTGGCCGTGCAGTTCGTCATCTGGAAAAGGGCAGAGTAGTAATCTTTGGTTGCGGAACAGGTAACCCCTTTATGTCAACAGATACAGCAGCAGCACTTCGTGCAGTTGAAATGGATGTAGATGTAATCCTGCTTGCAAAGAAGGTTGATGCGGTTTACGATAGTGACCCCAACGTTAACCCCAACGCAAAGCGTTATTCAAACCTTTCATTCTCCGATATTCTTTCAAAGAATCTGGGAGTTATGGATTCAACAGCAGCATCACTTTGCCGTGATAACAATATGCCCATTCTTGTATTCGGTCTTAACGACCCCGAGAATATTGTTCGTGCAGTAAAAGGTGAAAAAATCGGTACCCTTGTAAATCTGAAGGGTGAATAATTACAACTTAGGAGGAATAAAACAATGGGAAAGTATCCTGAAATAGAAGAAAAAATGGAAAAACGCATTAACGGTCTTGTTGGAGAGTTCAAGACAATCCGTGCAGGTCGTGCCAATGCGGCAGTATTGGATAAGATTGCAATTGACTATTATGGCACAATGACACCTATCCAGCAGGTTGGCTCAATTTCAACACCCGAGCCCAGATCACTTGTAATTCAGCCCTGGGATGCATCAGTTCTTAAGGAAATTGAGAAGGCTATCAATACTTCAGAGCTTGGTATTACACCCCAGAACGACGGTAAGGTTATAAGACTTAATTTTCCGCCCCTTACAGAGGAACGTCGTCGTGAGCTTGTAAAGCAGGTTAAAAAGTACGCAGAGGAAGCAAAGGTGCAGATTCGTAATGCACGCCGTGACGGTATTGAAGCTTATAAGAAGCAGAAGAAAGACGGCGAAATCACAGAGGACGATTTAAAGAAAATCGAGAAGGATATTCAGGACCTTACAGATAAGTACGTTAAGGAAATTGACGATATTACTGCTGATAAGGAAAAGGAAATTACAGAAATCTAAACTTAAAAATAAACAGTATCATATTTCGGGTATGGTACTGTTTTTCGCATATTAAGGAGGGTTGGCGTTATGTTTTGGAGAAAAACCAGGGCGAAGGATATAGACTTAAACAATCTGCCCCGGCATATAGGCGTAATTATGGACGGCAACGGCAGATGGGCAAAACGCCGTGGTCTGCCGCGTTCGGCAGGACATAAAGCAGGTGCTGATGCTCTTAAGAAGATAGTAACAGAGGCAAACAATTTGGGCGTTAAGCATATAACTGTCTATGCTTTCTCAACAGAGAACTGGAAACGTCCCCAGGCAGAGGTCGATTATCTTATGAATCTCCTTATGGACTATCTCATAAATGCCGAGAAAACCCTTGCAGGTGAGAACGTGCGTATTCGTGCAATCGGTTCACGCAAAGAGCTTTCCGAGGAGATGTGCCGACAGATTGAAAAGACGGAAAAGCTTACGGCAGACCGTAGCGGTATTGTTATGAATATTGCCCTGAATTACGGCGGTCGTGAGGAGATTACAAATGCCGTTAAAAATCTATGTGAGGACGTTAAAGCAGGGAAGCTTGAGGTTTCTGACATCAGCGAGAATGATATAGAAAACCGCCTTTATACGGCAGGTCAGCCTGATGTTGATTTACTTATCCGCACAAGCGGTGAGGTAAGATTGTCAAACTTTATGTTATGGCAGGTCAGCTATGCAGAAATGGTGTTTGTTAAAAAGGCATGGCCTGATTTTAACCCCCATGATTTACACGAATGTATAAGAGTATTCCAGGGCAGAGGCAGACGCTTCGGCGGAATATAAGGAGAGAGATTATGCTTACGAGAATTATAACTGCTGTTGTGGCATTAATTGTTTTTATCGGAGTTTTACTTTTGGGTGAAACCGCATTTTCCGTTGCTATGGGACTTGTTATAATCTTTATGTTATATGAGGCATACGGTGCCCTTACCAAAAACTGTGCCGTGAAGGCTTCGGGATACATAACAAGTCTATTGCTTATGGCAGGAGTTTTTCTGGGATATACGGAGCTTGCCCTTGTGCTTGCAATAGTTATTGCTATGATAGTTATGGTATTCACACACGGCAAGGCAGACTACAAAGAGATATTTTCAACCCAGCTTATGACGGTGTATGTGACACTGTTTATGAGTTTTATCCCTGCCCTTTACAGAGAAATGGGAATTGCAGTTATGGCAATTATATTTATAATTGCATGGGGAAGCGATACGGCGGCATACTTCTGCGGTACATTTTTAGGTAAGCACAAGCTTATTCCCAATGTAAGCCCAAAGAAAACCGTTGAGGGAGCAGTAGGTGCAGTTATTATAACGGCTCTGTTGTGCGTGCTTTACGGTTTTATACTGGATAAGTGCGGTTACCCTTTGTTGGGGATTACGCCTGATGGTGGTGTTTATTTAAGACTTGCAATTGTGGGTGCTGTTGCATCTGCATTGTCACAGTTAGGTGATTTAGCGGCATCAGCAATTAAACGTGATGCAGGAATTAAGGACTACGGCAAGATTTTCCCCGGACATGGCGGATTTATGGATAGATTTGATAGTGTAATGTTTATTGCCCCGATAGTGTATTATCTATTTGTGTTCGTAATAGTGTAACTATTTTTCTGTACCGTGTAAAAACACATCCTTTTGAAAAGGAGATGATAAAATGAACATTTCAATACTTGGATCTACGGGCTCTATCGGTACACAAACTCTTGACATAGTCCGTGACCATAGTGATAAATTTAAGATTGATGCTATTTGTGCCAATTCCAACGTGGAAGTGTTAGAGGAACAGGCAAGGGAATTTAACCCCAAGCTTGTGGCAGTCGCCGATGAGAATTGTGCAAAAGATTTAAAGACAAGACTTTCTGACACACCAATTCGTGTGGTTGGCGGAACGGACGGCGTGATTGAGGCGGCGGCATTGCCGTCAGCTGAAACTGTTATTGCAGCAGTTGTGGGGATGGCGGGCATTGAGCCCACCATAGCGGCAATTAAAGAAAAGAAAAGAGTAGCCCTTGCCAACAAGGAAACCCTTGTTGCTGCGGGCAATGTTATAAAAGGCCTTGAGGCAGAGTATGGCAAGGCAATTATACCCGTTGACAGTGAACATTCCGCAATATTCCAGTCAATGGAATCAATGGCGGATAAAGACGAATTAAAGAGAATAATACTGACTGCATCAGGCGGTACGTTCTACGGCAAGAAAAAAACGGATTTAGAGAACGTAACAGTTGCTGA
>JAZNVD010000113.1:0-5922 GCA_045592645.1 Candidatus Ornithomonoglobus sp.
CTTTAATATATTCATCATCTCCACCGCCAAAAAATCTGTAAGCAGGAGTAATAACACTTCCTGAACCCAGACTTACAAATTCGCGGTCTAATACAGATTCCGGGCCGTACCCCGTCCATATGCCACATATATCGTATTCCCATTTATTGTCTTTCTTATTCTTTATTACTCTTATGGATGACAAGGTGTCCTCATAAAACACGGGAACAGCATAAACTTCACTGGTGTCCGTCTTTCTTACAAGATTGGCACTCACGGGAGTTCCGTTGAGCTTAAATAAATGTACATCCGAGAACTCGTAATTATATAACCCTGTTAAAGCTTCATATTCTGTATCATCCTCTGCAAGAATGTGCAGATATTTTCCGCTCTCCTCATCGTATTTGTATATGTTTACAATGGCAGACTTTATGATTTCAGGATTAGTCATACTGATACCGTAATCGCCCGTGGGCAGATACTCTGCAGCAATGCTGTTCCAGTCCATAACCTCACTGTAACTCTGCCATGCAGGAGTTTCCTTGTGATCTGTAACCTTATTAGTTATCAATTCATTTGAATTAGCTCTGTCAAGAAAATCCATATATCCCACACTTGGGCAAAGATCTCTGTACCCATTTATATTTTTCGCGGGAGAATTTACGGGGAAATACACATTCATTCCACTCATTCCCGTTTTCTCTCTGTCACCCGTCGCGTATATAACGGTCTTTGACAGACTGTTTGAAATTCTGGCACTGTCATCCTGTGTTGCACTAAATACTCCATCCGCCAGGGATATAATATCAACAAGGTCAGAAAATCCCTCTGCCTCACAATTTGGTCCAACTGCTATAACATCATCCAGCTCACTCATAAGATTGCGGAACCTGCTCATATCATCTGTCGTTTCCGACATTGTACTTGCCATTCCTTCAAAGGACTGGAGTAATCTTGTAACAGCTGAAAGGTCTGTCACCGCCATTACAATGTGTTCTCTGTGCTTTTCATCAGTTTTTAAAACAACACCGTCACATATAACCTTTCCTACATCCTGTGCTGATGCCTGGGGGTTGTTTGACAGATATTCGAATAAACCTCTGTAGTCCCATCCGGCAGATGGAATAATATCTTCTGATGCTACCAGATAATTACAGTATATTGATAATGCCGTGGCTGTTTCAAAATTAGACATAAGACTTGCATCAAAGCCTATAATATCAAAGGTTTCACCCACTGTGCCGTGTGCCTGGGCAATCTCTGTAACTGTCAGGGGGTCATAATTGTGATTTGCATCATAACATACACCCTCAACAGGGTTTCCTCCGTTGCCCCATATTACTGAAATATAGTGCTCTGCAGGGTACTTTTCAATGTTTCTTGATAAAAACTCTGCGTAAGTATCACCTGAACCCATATTTTTCATCAGATTTTCATTTATAAGTCTTATACCGTTCTTCTGTACTACAAAGTCCTGCACCCTGTCATTTCTTATTTCATCTGACTGCCAGTTCTGACATCCTCCGACTTCTGCCACTACATTTATATTTTCAGGTAAGTCGTAAGTCATTGAAGCCAATACATCTTTTGCAATAGTGTTTTTGTCCGCATCACTTGCACACATATATACCAATACAGTCCAGCTCTCACCTGTAGCTTCACGTTTTTCAGATTCTTTCTCAACCACAAAAGAACCGTGACTGCATCCGCATCCGGTCAAAAAAGTAACTATCAATAGAACTATACCAAAAGCTTTATATATTTTTTTCATATGCTCCAAACCTTTACTATGTTTAAAAAAACAAGGGCTTCAGGCACAAATACTGTACCTAACGCCCTCACATGATATTAAATCATTCTTCTGCGGGTGCACCAACGGGGCATACGCCTGCGCAAGCGCCGCACTCGATACAAGTATCTGCATCAATTACATATGCTGTATCGCCCTCTGAAATCGCATCTACAGGGCACTCTGCCTGACAAGCACCACAGCTGATGCATGCATCTGCGTCAATTTTGTAAGCCATAATTCTACCTCCTGAATTAATCTTGACTAACGTCTTAATATAATTATATCATCATTTCCTTGCAACTGCAAGTAAATTTTCAAATTTTATTCCCGATTTTCGAGGAAATTCAACACATTTGCGGAATAATTCTCCCGAAATATCATTCCCCGGTAGTTTTGGGAGCTTTTTTACGACGGTTTCTGGGGAGTCTGCGATTAGGCTTGCTGTCTTCTGCCTTTTCTCCATTCTCCTCAACCATCTCTGTAATTTCCTCAACTATCGGTTCTGTTTTTATCTCCTCATTTGGGTTAAAGACGGAAACTTCTTCTACATTAAACTCTTTCTGGGTTGTTTCATCGTCACTCTCAAGGCGGACGCATACTCTGCCCTTTAATAATGCAACCGATACAACTGTTCCTTTTCCGTCGGGTGTGTTTACCACCGCACCTGTTGAGGGGGTTTCACGGTTAAGTGCCTCATAAGTGTCCTGCTCATACTTCAGACAACACATAAGTCTGCCGCAGGCACCTGAAATCTTTGTGGGGTTAAGGGACAATCCCTGTTCCTTTGCCATCTTAATTGACACTGGCACAAATTCACCCAAAAACCTTGAACAACATAGGTCCCTGCCACACACACCAATAGAGCCCAGTGTCTTTGATTCATCACGGACACCTATCTGTCTTAATTCTATTCGTGTCTTAAAAACAGCTGCAAGGTCCTTTACAAGCTCACGGAAGTCAACTCTTCCGTCGGCTGTGAAGTAGAACAAAATCTTACTTCCGTCAAAGGTGTATTCCACCTCTACCAGCTTCATTTCAAGACCGTGTTTTTCTATTTTTTCCGAGCATATTTTGTATGCTTCTTTTTCCTTTTCCTTATTGGCACTAAAGTTTCTGGTATCCTCATCCGTAGCAATTCTCAAAACTCCCTTAAGGGGTTTTGTAACTACTGATTCCTCAACCTCTTTTGTGCCCTGCATAACCTCGCCGTATTCCATACCACGGCTGGTTTCTACCACAACGAAATCTCCGCGATTAACTTCAAAACCATTGGGGTCAAAATAATATATCTTGCCGGTGGGTTTAAACCGTACTCCGATTATTTTAATCATTATCCACCTTTTTCCTTTCCAGTTCTATACGCTTTATAAGCTTTTGAGACGGTTCAATAACCAGGCCATTCAGCTGACCGTCTTTATCCTTAAATTCAATGAACATACTCTTTTTATTACTTATGATGCTGACCCTCATCATATACGGCTTCCGGGGAAAGGTTGCAGGCTTTATACCGCAGGCGGTATCTGTAATATGAGAAACAGGAATATCCACTTCCTTATTACGCTTGCCTATCATTCTGTTAACACGCAACCTGCCGTTCTTAAGTGAGTATGTAAACCTCGCTGTATAGCGGGTTAAAACATAAAACCCATATACTCCAAAGATTAAAACGGATAAAATTCCACCAATGAAAGCGTAGTTCCCGAAAAAGGACATCATAATGCCGCAACCCAGATATAACGCACCTGCACACAGCAGTGTAATCATAAACTCTTTTCCGCCTGATGTGCGTTCTTCACTCACGCCCTCACCTCCATTAAAATCTACATTTTATTATACATTAAAACCAAGGCTATGTCAACATTTTTAAGGGTAAACAATTTGTTAACGGCCCGTCAACTCTGTTATGTTATTTATCTTAATTGACAAAGTTCCGTCCTCGTTTGTTATAACCTCCATAAAAGCGGGGTTTTTGTAGTGCTCGGGAGGAAATGACAACTCAACACCCGTATCTGTTGAAATCTTTATGTTTGCAGTCATCTTTTTTGTGAGATAGTTTGTTGTTTCTACTTTTTCGGGTACTCCTGCCTTTTCAAGTTTCTCGACAAATTCCTCTTTTACTGCAGGCATTCCTTCAAATACTTTCTCCGCAACCTTACGGGTATCTACATACTCGTAATCATTCTCCTCAATGCTCTCCGTTACAAACTCTTTTATTCTTGCACGGGTTTCAATGGCATCTGCACCGTTCTCCATTGCAACCTTTTTTGCAATTTTTGTCATTGTGTTTGCACTCTCACGGGGTGAAATTTCATAGTCGCACTCTAAAAGCAATTCTGCAAAAATATCTACCGTGTCACCGTCTATTTTTGCGTTTCTTCCTGCGTATCGTATTTCCTCACTGTCAAGATTGATAAAAGCACATTCCGATAACTTATGAGTAAGGGACGGCAGGATTGCATAATGATTGATAATGTTATTTACAATCTTTCCCTCCGTATTAGTAATTGAATGGGTAAAGCCCATTTTGTTCTCGCACTTTAATATTCCGAAAATATGTGCTTCATTTGACACAAACTCAACCGCTATAATATCGCAGGGCTTGGGGTCCTCCGATGCGGCAATTGCATCGTACAGTCTTTCTGCCGCATTTTTTGTA
This sequence comes from Candidatus Ornithomonoglobus sp., assembly GCA_045592645.1. Taxonomy (GTDB): domain Bacteria; phylum Bacillota; class Clostridia; order UBA1381; family UBA1381; genus Ornithomonoglobus. Next base: position 4,428 of record JAZNVD010000113.1, read on the forward strand.
AGCTCTGCAAAAGTAATATCTCCGTTACGGTACTGTGATATTTTACTCCTAAAGCCACTGTTTTCCTTAAACTCCGCAACTCTCAAACCTGCAGATTCGTATAGCTTTTCAATATGGGTTGTAATAAAAGTGTTTATCTGTGCCTCTTCAACGTTAAGAAGCTCATCTGAATACATACCTATCCCTGAAGCAGTATCAATAACGTGAAGAATTGCTTTCTTTAGTCCTACTATCATTTCTTTTCCTTTCCTTAATCTGTTACATTAACAGGGTTAAGATAATTATAAACCGTCTCCGACAGTACAGTGAACTTATCCACCTGCCCATAACTGTTAGTCAGGCTGTCACCGATTATAACAAGTATATATGTTCCTGCAGGTGAATAAACAATAGCCGCGTCTCCCTGAACATAATCGAGCTCACCCGTCTTGTTTGCTATTACAATATTATCGGGAACTCCTGACGGAATTTTATGAGTAACCTGTTGTGCCTTAAGTAACTCCAGAAGCTTATCCGAATATTCCTGTGACACAACCCCGCCGTCAAGAAGACGGCTTAGAAACTTACCGCAATCATTTACCGATGTAAAATTGAAGTTGCGGTGTGTGCCCTTATAAAAGGTTCCCGTATCATTAAATCCGTTAGCTTGTGCAACCTCTGTCATTTTTGCCATTCCCCGCGAATACACACCTCCGCCCAACACACGGGCAAGATATGACCACGCATCGTTATCACTGTATGTTATCATTCTGCGGATATTATCTGTTACAGCACCACTACTGGAAATTGTGCCCTTTGACATTCCGTCATAAAGTGCATAGGTCACAAAAAGCTTTATCAGGCTTGCTGAATACACCTGATGTGAATTTATTGAAATAATCTGTCCCGTTTCATAATCTTCAAAATATAATGACCAGTCACCCTTCCACTGACTCATTGTGTCCTTTAATTCTGTTTCAAGGGCGGTATAGTCTATCTCTTCATTTTTCATCCTCAATGCAGGATCAATTACCATTGCATACATCATAGCCGCATCACCACGGGTTGCCGTTATCCAGGGCGCGTAAGCTGCACCCTTTCTTGCAACGGGCGAAATTCCAAGCTTGTATAAATCAGCCAGAACCTCGGGGTTCTTATATTTTTCGCTTTGAGGAAAAACCTCGGCAGCTTCCCCTTTCTCCGTTACAAAATAACCGATTGCATATGCAAGGTCCTCACGGCTCATATTTCGCAATTCAGTGCCAAGTCCGTCATCCCATATCCCGTACCCTATAGCTTTTTCAACACACTTGTTGCCTATACTCTCATCGTATTTTTCAAATGTTCTGTCCAGGCTGTTTAAAGCTTCATGAAGCGCCACAGATATGTATGCCGTTTCCCAGGATGTAAGGGGCATTTCAACACCAAACGCATTTCCGTCCGCAACATCCATTAAATAGTTCTTATATACGGTTCTTACGTGATTGCAGTTTTTATCACTGATATCTGTCCATAT
>JAZNVD010000114.1:0-4529 GCA_045592645.1 Candidatus Ornithomonoglobus sp.
TTATTAAGCCAAAGAGTGCAGAGGATATGTATAAGGAAGTTATGGATAATGCCGATAATATGGATATTATCATCAAAGCGGCGGCGGTTGCCGATTATACGCCCAAGACCGTTCCGGATAATAAGATTAAAAAAGCGGACAACGAGCTTTCACTTGAGCTTACACGGACAAAGGATATTTTAAAAGCTGTTGGTGAAAAGAAAAAAGATGGTCAGTTTGTGTGCGGTTTTGCGATGGAAACAGAAGACCTTATTGCCAATGCTCAAAAGAAACTTGAAAGTAAAAATGCCGATATGATTTGTGCTAACTCATTAAATGATAAGGGTGCAGGCTTTGGCGTTGATACAAATGTTATTACATTGATTACAAAAGACGGGGCAGAGGAATTACCGCAGATGTCCAAGTGGGACTGTGCCAACGTGATACTTGACAGAATAGGAGAAAATCTCAAATGAGAATGAGAAAAAAGAAAAACTGTGCCGCAAGAATGGAAAGGTGCAGCAGTATCCGCATCACCGACCCCGAAAGTCACAAGGGTAAGTGGTGTGAGGTTTTTGGGAATGTCAACCCCATTCATATTGAAATCGGTTGCGGTAAGGGTAGCTTTGTTGTGGGAATGGCAAAGATGTACCCCGATGTAAACTTTATTGCCATTGAAAAGGTTGAGGATGTTATCGTTATGGCAATGGAAAAAGCCATTGAGAACGAGGTTACAAATGTAAGGTTTATGGACCTTGATGCAGAGAGAATTGAGGACTTTTTTGAAAAGGGTGAGATTAAGAGAATTTATCTTAACTTCTCCGACCCATGGAAAAAGAGTAAGCAGGCAAAACGCCGACTTACTCACAAGAACTTCCTTGACAGGTATAAGAATGTCTTAAATAACGGTGACTATATCTGGTTTAAGACAGATAATCAGAAGCTGTTTGAATTTTCCTTAAACTCATTTACACAGGAGAATTTCAAACTGCAGAACATCACCCTTGATTTACACAATTCAGGCTTTGAGGGAAATGTTATAACAGAGTACGAGCAGAAATTTGTAGATTTGGGGCAACCGATTTATAGATTGGAAGCTACATATTTAGGCTGGGAATAAAAAAGCGGAGCAAATGCTCCGCTTTTGTGTTGTTGGAGAATAAAATATACTCCGAAATAAGGGCAAGAAACATCATTGGTAAAAAAACGGGTTTATTCGATCTTTTTTGATTTCGGCAGGAGTAAGTCGTTGCCCTATATAGGGATGCCATTTTTCAGGATATCTTTTTATGATTGTAAATCATGGATGGTATAAAACATCCAAGATTATTAATTTGCCATTTTTTATTGTTGCTCTATAATAACTACCAAAGGAATATTCTTCAAAATGTGGGAAATATTCACTAGCTGTCAAAACGGTATTTCTGCCTAATGATTCATATCCGTACGGATCGTTAGAACTGTCATATCCGAGGACTCCATAACGAATTATCAGGTTATCACTTATATCAACGACTATAGGCTCTCTGCCGGTGTAGCTTTCAATTACCGAGCTGGGCCAATGTTCCTGGTCCGGCTCTGTAAACGAGTAGTTTTCATGCTCACCAGCAAGCTTAATATATCCATAGTCAGCAGTTGAATCATCAATCAAATATTGTTTTCCATCCAGAGATATTTTTTTATTTGTATTCATTGCTGCGTCATACTCTTCATATGTAATTTCCGTGGCGGGAATTATTTTGATTTTTGTTGATTTTGGATAATTTATGTCGTCCAAATAACAATTCAATGTTATATTGGTCATATCTTTGGAGAAAGATGAACCTGTGATTTTGTCATTACTATTGATAATAACGGCAGCATCCGATTCTTTGAGATTTTCAGCCATAGAGGCAGTGGGCTTCTCGCTTACAATCTGTGATTGTTCTTCTGTTTGTGTGTCTTTGCCGTCCGTATGGTCATTCTCGTTATTCTTGATATTAACACAACCAGTTATAAAAGTAAATACCATTATTGTGCAAAAAACAAACATCAATTTTTTCTTCATTTTTGCCTCCCATCTTAACTTGGAACGTTACTTTTTCGATTACTTACAATTTATAAATGTATCAACAGTGGTATTTATATTAGTAACTGTAATCTCGTCACCGCCGTTTACGATTGTGGCAGTTACCTCGTATGCTGTTCCGTCATTTGCAAAGTATACACTCTTGATGCCCTTTAACTGCGGGTCTGTCATTGATGTGTATGTGTATTTATATCCCTCATAAGCACCGTTGTTCTTTAAAAGGAAGAAGCCTGTTATGTCGATGGTGTCGTCATTTACAAGCATATCCATTAATTTTGCTTCTGTGTTAATTACCGTAGCACTCTGTGTAAACTTAATGTTTACAGTGTCGGGCATCTCAAATTCACTCATAATAGTTGCAGTTACATTGGCGGGGTCAGCATCATCAATGGTTGAGCCTTCGGGCAACTGAATTGCGAAACCGCCGTCAGTGCTTGTGTATAATGTATGACCTGCAAGAACTGCATATTCGTCAAGGATATTAATTACCGCAGCTTCTTTTGCATCAGGCGTGGGTGTGGGTGCAGGCTCACCTGTCATCATATCACATCCGCACAGTAAAAGTGCTGATAAAACTCCGCAAAGCAACATTTTTTTCATAATACATCCTCCTCGAAATATGTCGTATTTTATACAAATATTATACACCACAAAAAGGATGATTGTCAAGATGTGTTTAGAATATATTCCCCCATTTAAGCTCTGTGTTTTCGGGTAAATGGTCAAGTAGAAATGCCAGGGAATTTGCCTTTGCAAGAGCATCCGCCTGCTCCTTCTTTTTTGTGTAAATTTCAAGCTCTGCAATACAAAGCTTTATATTGTCAATTTCAATATGATTGTCCGTCATAAAATAATAAACCTTGAACTTTTCAACTCTCTTTGTCAGCTCGTCAATCTGCATTTGTGCCCGACTGTAATTTTCATTTTCCAGAGAGATAATAATATTGTCGTTAAGGTGGGAAAGATGATTGCTTTCCTCAACAAGATTGTGGCTGTACATTGACCCCGTGAGAACAAGAATAAAAGCAAGTGTCATTGCAAGGATAAAGCTTTTCAATTTTTACCACCCTTTCTGTCCTTCTCCTGCACAAACATTTTGCCCTCCTCATCAATGGATGCAATAAAAACATCCTTTGGAGATTTGATGCCTTTATTGTTGAGAACCTTTACAATATAATCCTTTGAATATCCCGACCTTTTAACCTCTGCCTGATTAAAACGTCCGTCCATAATTACAGTGTAGGGCAGACCCTCACGGCGTACATTTTTAAGCCCCATATCAGAAACAGTAACACTTCGGGCAGAGGTTTTTGGTACAACGGAAAGCTTGCCCGAGGTTTCAAGGACAGCAATATATACATCGGAAATATCAAACAGTCCCAGTAGCCGTAATTCCTCTAAAAGGTCATTTAAATTAAACCGTTGTTTTTCAAGCTCCTTTTCGCAGATTACGCCGTTATATATAACAACCGACGGCTCCCCCATAATGAATTTGCGGATAAATCTGCTTTTAAGGCTTAAATATGAAGTAATAACCTCGGCAAGAAGCAGGGTTAATACGGGGATAATGCCTGACAACAGCGGAATATCAAGAGCTTCTATGGGGACTGTCGCAACATCTGAAATCATAATTGCAACCACAAGCTCGGAGGGTTGTAATTCGCCGATCTGACGTTTACCCATAATACGCAGACATAACACAACGGTGGTGTAAAGAATAAGGGTTCTTATTATAACTAAAAGCATAGGTAAAATCTCCTTTGAGTTAGTATTTGCCAAAATGCTTACGAATAATCGTAAAAATGCCGTTATTTCGTGCATAATTACCCATATTTTGTGGAAAAAAAGTATTGACAAGTGAAATCAGAAATGTTAAAATAGTTCAGTATGGAAAAATACGCACGCATAATGTATGTACCTGTGTTGCCCTTTTTGCCTGGGTTGGTGCATTAGTGATTTATGCGGAGGAAACAAACATTAAGGAGGAAACTAAAATGGCAAACGTAATTTCTATGAAACAGCTTTTAGAAGCAGGTGTTCATTTCGGACACCAGACAAGAAGATGGAACCCCAAAATGGCACCGTACATCTTCACAGAGAGAAACGGTATCTACATCATCGACCTTCAGAAGACAGTTAAGAAGGTTGAAGAGGCATACTATTTCGTTCGTGATATCGCTGCAAGCGGTAAGAGTGTATTGTTCGTAGGTACAAAGAAGCAGGCTCAGGACTCAATCAAGGCAGAGGCAGGGCGTGTTGGTATGTACTATGTAAACAACCGTTGGGTGGGCGGTATGCTAACATACTTCCAGACAATCGAGAAGAGAATCAAGAGACTTGCTCAGATTAACGCTATGGAGGAAGAGGGTACATTTGATCTTCTACCCAAGAAGGAAGTTATTAAGCTGAAGAACCAGAGAGATAAGCTTGAGAAGAACCTTGGCGGTATTAAGGATATGAAGGAGCTTCCCGGTGCTATGTT